>JBBSYU010000114.1:0-9967 GCA_038045105.1 Nanobdellota archaeon
ATGTTACTAAAATAAGTTTGAAGAATTCTCATAGGAGTAATGTAATAAATTAAGATATGTTAGTAAGAAGCAAGAGATGCGAATGATAACAACTAAAATCTCGAGAAATCAACAATACCATAACTGATAAAGAATATATGATACCAATACTCTTTAATGTTGACTAAGCCACATCAAAAACCTTTCTGAAAATGCTTGAGAAAACTAATGTTCCAACTATATACCATAATATCCACCAGTTTCCAAAAACAGGGCTTAGATTAGGCCCGAACCATCTGAAAAAGAATATTACAGGAACTATTGTGTAAATAGTGGGTTTCATTGTCAATTCCATTGTTCTTGGAATAAACTCAAGCTGTTTTTTCTGAAGCTCAAGCATTTTTCCAGGATGTTCTTTATATTTTTTCATTTCTTCCTGAAGAATTTTCTGTTCTTTTTTTAATTCTCTTAATTCATCCTGATTTGAAAGATATTTTTGTGCAAGACTCAGTATAAGAGAAGTAACAGCAACAATAACAATAAACCCAAAATAAAAATTCCACTTCAGCAAAACTCCAAGCGTAGGGTCAAGGGCAGAAGTTACACTGTCTTTTATTATTGGAAATTTATCCCACAAAGCAAAAACTACCCATGAAAGTCCAAGTATTATGAACATCCAAAACATTCCAAGTCCTTTTTTATTTTCCATGTTGTTTTTTTATCAGTAATATCAAATGTTTTATTAGTTATATTATCTGTTTATTTTAGAGTTTGTAGTTGTTATTATACACTATTAAACACCTTAATCCTCTCATCAACGCAACTCATCAGTTTTTACATGTCCAAAATGCTCTTTGTTAACGCTATGTGACTTTAGTCCGTAGATAGCAAAGGCATTTTGGATCATGCTCAAGAACCACGAACACGCCACGGAATTTATTCCGTGGTTCTTGACATTACTAATATTATTATTTAGAATATAATCAAAAGGAGTTTTTAAAGATGATGAATTGAGGATTTTTTTATCAGTAATATAATACTCAATTAAGTTATGCAGATGAGAAGCAGTAGATATCAGTGAGATGCACAATCGATTAATCAACTGCTCGCATAACTCTCAAAAATATTGAATTACTAATAATATAAATAAACTTAAACACCCATCATCTTTTTCAAACCAGGATTCATATCAATTGCATGCTGCTGCGCAATGTTCTGGTAAAACTGGAATGTAATCATTATTCCAAGCAATAATGCTGTTCCGCCTACTAATGCGCCAAGAACATCTGCAAATGAAGCAAGGAATCCAATTGCTACTCCGCCCATCACAGTCAAAGGCATTACATATCTTTCTAATATTGACTCTAAAATTCTTTTGTCTTTTCTAAATCCTGGAATTTGCAAACCAGATTTCAAAATATTCTGCGCCTGATTTGAAGCATCCATTCCAGATGTTTTAACCCAGAATACAGAGAATAATGCTGCAAAAAACATATAGAAACTCATATGCCCTATTAATTGAGGTATTAATTTCCAGCTCCAACTTCCAGTTATTATTGCTTCAACAATATTTGTTGGAGTAATCCAGTATAATAATCCAGAGACAGGCCTTCCAGTTTGCATATCACCTAAAAATGTAGCATGCCCTAAACCATTCTGCAATAATCCTGCAAATAATTGGAGATTGGCAATCAATGCAGCAGTTAAGATTACAGGAATAACACTTGCATAAAAAAACTGCAATGGCCATTTCATTGAAAATCCTCTTAATCTGTCATAACTCAAAGGTATTTCAATTTTTAATGACTGAGCCCATACAACAATCAAGAATAATAATATTGTTGCAACAATTGCAGAAAGAGCAAGCATTGCACCTTGTGTATCTGCATTAATCAAACTTATTACAAATGCAATTACTTTACCAGAAGCCTGAAAATTTCCCTGAGGCCCTAAAAATCCGAATGCAGCAGTTATTAATCTCCATCCTACTCCTGCTGCAATAAAGAGACTGATTCCAGATCCAAAACCATATTTTTCGCAAACTTCATTCATAAACATTACAGCTAATCCTCCTAAAATCAACTGCCCTATGACAATTGAAACATAACCAGGAGAAGCTTCCAAACCTTTCATTAAAACATATACCATTGCTTCAAATAATATGAAAAAGAAAACTAATAATTTTTGCAAACCCTGAAAAAACTTTTTCCCCTCTGAAGTTGAAGTGTCAATCTCTAAAATCTTGCTTCCAACTAATAATTGCAGGATAATCGAAGCCATAACAATAGGTCCAATACCTAATGAAATAATTGAGCCAAAACTTGTTCCCATGATAACAGCAAGGTATTCAAATTGTTCAAGAGAGTTTTTAGCCAAGCCATAAAGGAAAATATTCTCCATTACAAAATATAAAAGAAGAATTATCAGAGTCCATTTTAATTTAACATTAAAACTAAGTTTCTTTTCAACAGGCCCCTGAACCTCTGGCAGGTTTTTTAAAATGTCTCTGAACTCCATGTTATTAAATATTTTTTATGTTTTTAAAATGGTTTATTTTTTTGGTAATGTTAATACCGAGGATTAATTTGGTTTATTGAGATTGTAGTTTTGGTTTAAAATAACTACCCTCACTTACTCTCTGCTCAACATTTTCTCTGTTTATCATATTACTAATATTTATTTTTTGAATATTTATCTTATTTCTCAGCTTCTTCCTTTTCTTCAACTTTCTCTTCTTTTTTCAATGCAATAGCTTCTCCGCCTGCTTTTTCAATTTTTTCTTTTGCACTTTCTGAAAATGCCCTTGCTTTTATTTTTACAGCCAGATTTAATTCACCTTCTCCCAATATCTTATAATTTTTTAGAATCAATTCTTTGTTTTTTCCATATTTTTTCATTAGAGAATCAAGATTTTTTTGGATATCATTAAGATTCATGACATTTGCTTTTTTATGCTTGGTGCTTTTTGAAGTCATGCCCTGTTTTCCAAAATAATTATTTCCATAGAGCTTTATGACAAGTGATTTTTTATGGTCTGCTCTCTTTCCTGTTCCAGCCATTCCAACCCCTCCATGATGCCCGCTTCCTTTCCATTTTTTCCTTGCACCATGCCCATAGCTATTATTTCCTCTCTGATTCTTTGATTTCTTTTTCTTTTTAGTTTTGAATACCATTATAGTTTATCTCCTAAATTTAATCTTGATAATTGGGGTTGATGAATTTGTTCTACAGAAGTATCTGCAGATTTATTTTGATAAGCATGTTTTAAATAAGTTATTGCCCCCATAACACTAAGAGTGACTACTGTAGCACCTATTATTAATCCATATAAAAATCCTGTAAATTTTCCAGTTCTGTATCCATCCTTATAACTCACATCTGAAACACCCTCTAATAATTCTCTTACTACTCTAGATAGTTCTTCATTACTATATTGATTTAAATTATTTACCATTTTAATTATTATTTTAAGTTTATTATATATTCTTTTAATTTAGGATGAAAAGAAGTTGTAAAATATTTTTCAATTTCTTCTGGATTAACCCATTTTATTTCTGAAAATTTTTCTCCTGCTTTTTCTTTTCCACCAATAGCCTCGCATAAATAGTATATTGTTAAAAACTCTCTTTTTTCAGGATAAGTTTTTGCAAAAACAGCACCTAAGCTTTCAACTTTAAGATTAGTTTTCTTTTTTATTTCTTTTTTTAATGCATCTTCTAATTCTTCATTATAATCAGGTCTTCCTCCAGGAAAACACCATTTTAATTCTTTAATATGAGGATCATTTTCTCTTCTTCCAATTAATATTTTTTTAGTTTTTGGATTAAAAACTATTCCAACAACATTAACTAAAAATACCCCTCTGTCAAATTTTTCCCATTCCATTTTACAGCATCCTCTCAATTAATTTATTTATATCTGACTTATTATTGCATAAAACGCCCTTGGGATATTGCAATTTGCTTTTTATCCCCCCCCTTGGAGGATGCAGCCTGAAAAAAGGTTTTATTCCAAATTCTTCCAAATCTTTTCCTCTCATCAATTCTTCTGCAATTTCATTTGATTGTTTTTCAAGTTTTTTCATTATTTTTTCAGCTTTTTCTTTCTGCGACCAATCCGGCATTGCCCTGTTCAATAATAATTTGCTAAGAGTTTCACTGCTAATTTCTCCATAAGCAACATGATACTTAACATTAAGCAGCATTCCCATTAATCCTGCATTATCAGGATTAATTAAAACACAGACATATTTTTTTCTTAATCTTAATCTATAAAGAGTATTCCTTACACCAGGTTTTATTTTTACCTGCCCTGCAATCCTAATTACAGCTAGTAATTTACTATCCACTTTCTTTTCTTTAGTTTCAACTGATTCTGTTTTCTTTCTGATTGTTTTTTCTTTTGTTTCCATTTTATATCTATTTCTACATTTAGGTTTATCTTCCCTTTATTTATTTCTTTCTGCCTATATTATCTGAACTGTGTCTTCTGGAAAACCAAGCTTTGCCAGTGCTTTTTTCACATTCTTTTTATGATCTCCCTGGAGTTCAACAGTTTTTTCTTCTTCTCTCACTGTTCCTCCGCATGCAAGTTCCTGCTTTAGTCCTCTTGCAATAGATTTCAGGTCTACTCCTGAAAAACCAGAGACCACGGTTACTAGTTTTCCAAACTTTTTCTTTTCAGTTTGGACCTGTATTCTTTGCTCAGTTTTTGCTATATCCTCACAAACACAAGCTTGTAAAGGCAGCCCACATTTTGGACATATATCCATTGTTTATTATTTTACAGCAGATTTTTTATTTTGGTTTACCTTTTCTAGGAAAAGGTATTCTTTGTTCAAACTTTCTTATTTAAGAAAGTTTGTTTTAGTCTGCCGAATGTGAGTAATCTTGCTATTGTTCTTTTTATCTCTCTTATTTTTAATTTCCCGCCCTTGCTTGCTGCAACCTTGCTTTTAATTAATTCCATTTTTAAATCTTTTATCTTTTCTTCAATGTCTTTCAATGACATATCTTTTATATCCTTTGTTTTTAATATAGACATTTTTTGTTCTCCTTAAAAATAGCTACTTGAAAATTTTTAATTTTTATTGTTCCCATATTATTTTGTTAGTTTATCAGTAATGTTAATGCCGATATTTAGTTAAGCATGAATCAAGCGCTTAATCATCTCGCACTTGCATTTCTTAAATATTTAAACTTACTAAAATGCAAATGCTCGTCATCTGCAAGACTCATAAGTTTTATGCATTACTGATATTTTCCTCCTCTATAGTTTCAGTTTTCTCCGAGGCCTTCATAATTTTTGAAGGATCAGAAATCTCTGATTTCTGAGTCTTTTCTAAAGAGCTCCCCTTACTTTCTTCTTTATTTTCCTTTACTTTTCTTGATTTCTTTGCTTTTTTCTCTTTTATTTCTTTTTCTTCAGATTTATTTGTGTCTGAAGGTTCAATATTTTCCTGCTTAATAGGTTTTATCTGCTGTTTAATATTATCTCCAATTATGATCCTATCATAGATTTTCTTTTCAGGAGACATTATTGCAACTTTTATTCCGCTTATTCCAAGCTTTGTCAGTGCTGTTGACTGTGCTCTTTCAACTTCCTTGCTTGATTCTCCTGCCTTTTTCAAATATCCTTCTGCAAATCTCCAGGATTTTGCCCTGTCGCTTGGAAGTTTCCCGCCCATTCTTATTTCACATCCAAGAGCGCCAGCACGCATTATTTCCTGTAATTTTTTATAGGCAATAACCTTGAATTTTAAATTACCCATTCTTTCCAAAGCCATTGCAATCTCATCAGCAACTAATTGAGCATCAAACAATGGATTTTTTATTTCTTTTATTTCAATATGAGGATTCTCAAGTTTAAATCTTGTCTTTAAAACATTTGTTAATTCTTCTATTTTTTCTCCCTTTCTCCCAATAACCAAGCCAGGTTTTGCAGTAAGAATAATTATTTTTTCTCCAACAGGAGTATATTCTATGTCTAATCTTGAAATCTTGCCCTTTCCAAGATTTCTCTTTATGTATTCCTTGATTCCATATTCTTCTTTCTTTAATTTTATGAATTTTGCTTTTTCCATGTTATTGTGTTACAGGTTCTCTCCTTCTTGTTGATTCAACTCTTCTTACTAAACTCAAATATTCTTGATTTAGCAATACTAATTGTTCTGGATTATATCCTACCCTATTAAGAGCTCCTAATCCAAATCTAGCAGTATCAAGTGCTATTCTTGCATCATTATAATCTGGGGTAAATGGTTCTCGTATGCCTGTTGCCCTTCTTTCTTCAAGAAATGCTCTTGCTATCTCAAAATTAGGAGTTATATATGGTAGCAGAGTCTCTATTGAAGCACCATTCACATTTATTGTAGTATCTATTAATTTCATGTTACATCTCCAGTGTTTTTTTCAGGGCATCTATGCATGCTCCTGCAAGATTTATTGTTGTTCTTTTGCTTCCAGAGGTTCTGCTGTAAACATCTTTTATCCCAGCCATTCTTAATATTTTTTTGCATTCATCTCCAATAACTAATCCTGTTCCTTGAGGGGCAGGAATTAATTTTACAGTGCAGCTTCCGCATTTTCCAGTTACAATAAATGGAACAGTATGTTCTTCTCCGCATATGCAGTCAAAGCTTCCACATCCTCTTTTAATTTTCATTATTCCTAATTTTGCAAGTCTTGTTGCTTTTGCTCTTGCAGGAAGTGTTTCTTTTGCTCTTCCATATCCAAATCCAATATAACCATCACTATTTCCAATAACAACCATGCATGAAAAAGTAGGAACATTTCCTTCTGCGGTTTTTCTCTGGGTCTGCCTCCAAGCTCTTCTTTTCCCCCCTCCAAATTTTCCTTTAGCCTGTCCAATATTAAGTATTTCTGATTTTGTGTCAATCAAACTATCAACAATTTCAGGTTCAAGTACCTTTTGCTTCAATGCTTCATCTAAACTAGTAATCTTTTTTTCTTTTACTAATTTTCCAAGTTTTGTTTTTGGTATCCAGTTTTCTAAAGATTTTTCATGCTGTTGTCTTAGTCTTTCCTCTCTGAGTCTCACTATTTCTTTCTCATCTCTTGGAGCTCTTCTTCCAAACTCTCTGTTCATTTGAGGTCTTGGCATTATTCTTTTCCTCCGCTTGTAGCTTCAGCTGAACTTCCCAATATTTTATTTTTTACTTTCATAAAAACATCTCCAATTTCAGTATGCTTTCCTTCAATTCTTTCTTTTGAAGGAATTACTTTTTCATCATAATTTATCTTAATACCTGAATCTGAAATTCCTTTGACAGCAGCATAAATTCTTGAACCTTTTGTGCTAGGTATTAATCCTGTGTCTAATATTACCCTCTCTTTCATATTCTTTGCTTTTTTTCCAAGCAATAAGCCAGCAAGGTAAGCAGCTGGAATTGATTTCAAGCCTCCTTGTTTTTCATCAGGCCATCCATGTTTCAGAAGCTCTTTTGTATTAGCTGAAAATAATACACTATCTCGAGCATCTTTGCTTTCAATTATCTGCATTATAATATATCTGTTAGTTTTTCTTATCACAAGTCTTGGCACTCTTCCTTTAAGTAAGACTAATCTTTTTCTATAGTTTGTTTTGTTCTCTATTCTTCGTTTTTTATCCAGTTTCATTTTTGTTCTTCCTTTGTTTTTGTTTTATTTTTAGTTGTCCTCTTTGTCTTAGGCTTTGTCTCAGTTTCCTCATTTTCAGAACTTGTTTTCCTGAGATTTTCAACATATTCCCCTAAATTTGCCCTGCTTTTGAACTCTCTCATTCTTATTTTTTTCCTAAGTCTTATATATTCTTCTCTTCCAATACTTCCATCCATTTTTAATTTTCTAACATATTTTCTTAGTTTTCTTGTTATTTTTACATAATCCTGCTTTCTGGTTTTTACCTTTTTCTTTATTTTTCCAGGCCCTCTTCTTATTTTTCTTCTTACAATTATTTTTCTTCCCTTTACAGGTTTTATTCTTATTATTCCGTCTGCAAACAATGATTTTATGTCTTCTTTTGTAATAGCTTCTTTTATTTCAGCCAATGATTCCGGATTAAACCAGATTCTGTTTTTTCCAACCCCCAATGCTTTTGCAGCTAATTCCTTTTTATTTCTGAGGTTCATTGTTCATTTCCTCCGAAATATTCTACTAAATCCATTAAGTCCCTTATATTATTGCTATACTCTATGAATCCTTCTAATGTTTCTGTTAATTCTCTTGTTCTATCTTCTAATTTAGCAATTGTTGTTTGATAAAAAATCCTCTCAAATTTGGGTTTTTGATTTAATTCTCTCAATTCTCTTTGACATGACATATGCTCTGAAAACTTAATACAATAAGTTTGATGATATAATTCCAATGCTCTGGCATAATCCTGATTCTTTACACATATTACACTTTCTTTCAATAATTCTAAGGCAGACACAGGTTCATTTTGAACATTCATCATTTTTTGACCTCCACATTTTCTTCTTTAATTGCTTTTTCTAATTGAGTTTCCTGATTTTCTTTTTTATCTTTTTCTTCAACAGCTTTCTTCTCCTCTTCTTCTTTCTTTTTTTCAGCTTCTTTTGCTTTCTTTTCTTTATCCGCTTTTTTTCCGTATTTTTTAGTTTTTTCTTCTTTCTTCATCCTGATTTTTTCTTCAATTTTATCTAAAAACTTTTTAGAATTAAGATTTGAAAGTCTTATGTTATTTTTTAAAGCATATTCTGCAATTTCCATTTTCTTTTTATTACCTATTTTTCCAACAATACCTATTTCATTTTTATTTAATTTTTTCAATGCTTCTGCTGAATAAATTAAAACAGGATTTAATCCTCTTACTAATCCTCTTGCCTGTCTTTCTCCTCTAAATCCAATATCAACATTTCTCAGATGCCCTTTCATCTTTAATCTTACTTTATTGTCAATTCCTTTTGCTTTTCTGTATTTTTGCTTTTTCTTTCTTCTTAATCCTAATTTTGAATACTGGCTGTACCCTAATCTAAGAAATTTTTGTTTTTTCTTTGCCATTATAATTTTGCCTCCAATAATTCCTTATCTAATTTATCATATTCATCTTCACCTTTTTTATAAGCATTTAATATCCTTGAAGTTGGTTGACCGATTGTGTCAAATCTTCTTATATGTAGAATATAGTCATCACCAAATCTAGCAATTGTCTCTGCTCCATCACTCCCTCTAGCTCTTACTAATTCTGATAAACCATTTGCATGATAAATAATCTCTTTTGATTGTTTTTTCATAAAAAGCTCCTCCCTGGTTTTTCAATAATGAAAATTCCGTCTTGAAATATTCTTCTGTCTCTATTTCTTACTTTTGTTCCTTTTTCAATATCAGCAGCAGTCTGCCCTGCTTTTTCAATATCAGCAGCCTCAATTTCAATAATATCTTTGTTTATTTTTATATCAACTCCCTTAATTAGTTTTATTTTTCTTTCTTTTTTCTCTCCAAGGAAATTCTTAACAACTAATTCACTCTTCTCCTTATCATGAATTATTGTTACAGGAAAATGAACAGAAGCAACTTGCAATCTATACTTGAATTTTTCATTTAATCCCTGAATAATATTCTTTATATGGGCAATTGTAGAGCCAAATATCTTTCTTTCCTTTTTTGTTGCTCTTTCAGAACCAAGAATTATGCTATTTCCTTGAATTTCAACTTTAATTTTCCTGTTTAATTTTTTTCTTACCTCTTCATTTCCTTTTTTCATTGTTATTTCATTATGATGCAGGCTAGCATGAATATCACTGGGAATTTCTATTGTTTCAGCTAATTTTTTCTTTTCTTGTTTTTTTGTTTTTTGTGCCATGTTATTATTTTATTAGTAATGTGAATGCTTTATGAGTTATGGCATCTATTGATTTCGCTTAATCTTAGTTGCCGCAGCTCATCAGATTTTACATTACTGATATTTTCCTCCAAAATTTAATTTATTTGCCATTGTTATTTTGACTTAACTTTTATCGTAAAAGTTA
>JBBSYU010000114.1:10067-27070 GCA_038045105.1 Nanobdellota archaeon
TTTCTTTGTTGTTTGATTTTGACTTAACTTTTATCGTAAAAGTTATTTCTTTGTTGTTTGATTTTGACTTAACTTTTATCGTAAAAGTTATTTCTTTGTTCAAACTTTCTTTTCAAGAAAGTTTGTCAATAGACATATGCTATCAAGCATCCTCCTATATTTTGTTCTTTAGCTTCATAATGATCCATTAGTCCTTTGTTAGTTGATATAATGACAAAACCAAAATCTTTTGCAGGAAGATACCTTCTGACATAATGCTCAATTTTGTCAACAGGAGATGTAAATCTTGGCTTAATTGATTTTATCTGGTTTAATTTATTTATTTCAACAGTAATTTCATTTCCACTAACATCATAATCAATATATCCTGCTTTTTTTATTATTTCTAATACTTTTCTCAATAATTTTGAGTTCTTTCTAAGCACAACTGATTTTTTTCTTGCTGTTTTAGCATTCATTATTTCATTCAGTGCATCTGAAACTATATCTTGTGACATTTTTAAATTTGGTGTCTTTTATTTAATTTTGAATTTGAAAATGGAATTGACATTTTTTCTCCTATGAATATTTTTTAAACCCAAGGTCTTCTGCAATTTCCCTGAAGCAGTGCCTGCATAAATTTAATCCATATCTGTTTATCATTGCCCCAAACCTTCCGCATCTTTCGCATTTTTTCTTTGCGATTCCAGTTGTTCTTTCCTTAGGCTTGTTATGTTTGATGAATTTTTCTCTTACAGCAGGTTTTTTTGAAAACTGCTTTAATGATTTTCTCCAGTCTGATGATGTCATCTTAAATCACCTCCGGTGTTTAAGAGGCAGAAAATTTCATAAATTTTCTGTATGTCAGGAATTCTTAATTCCTGAACACTCAAAATCCCATAAAGGGATTTTTTTGTTTCAAAAATCTTGTTTGATAAAATGGAACCTTTTCGCTGATTTTTGAATATCATTTTCCAACCTCCAAATTGAAATTTTTCCTTAAATAATCAATAATTTCTCCAGGTGTTACATTTTGTTTTTTTGGATATTTTCCTCTTTTTATTTTTCTAAGCTTTACTCTTTTTCCTTTTCTTGTAAAAACAATATCCATTTCCAACCCCAATATTCCAATATCCCTGTTGTATTCCATCCCAGGAATTTCAATATACTCTTTTATTCCAAAAGATAGATGATTTTCACTTACCTTTTTTTTAGAAATCTTATTGTCAACTGCAGCAAAAAATCTTTTTAATAAGCTGATTATCTCTTTTTTATCCCTTATTGTAATTTTGCATCCGCTTTTCTTTCCAGGGCTTATTCCAAAATCAGGAATTCTTTTTGTTGACTTTATCACCAGGACTTTTCTTTTTGTTATTGTTTCAAGCAGTTTTATGGATCTCTCTAACTTTTCTTCAACTGCTCCGCAGTTTAAAGTCATTTTTTCAATTTCAATTTCCTGCATAGGATTCTTAATTTCTATTTTTATTTCATTAATTTGTTTTGCCATTTTTATTTTGCTATTGCCACAGCTAAATCCCTCCTTCTATCTTGATAAGCAATTAATAAAATATTTCTCTGTTCTCTTGCCTTTCTATATCTCTCTGTAAATTTTCCAAATGGTTTCCAATCTCCAACTAATTCTCCATACATTCTTACTATAGAATTATAATTATTACCAACATTGTTATGAAGATTTCTATCTATTTTTGGAACAGCATTATCATCTTGATTATATTTGGCTATTAATTGCTGGTTTGATTGTTCTAATTGTAAAATTAATAGCTCAGCTAAAGCTAGCAATCCTTTTTTTCCTTCTTCAATTAATCTTTTTCTTATTACTGTTGTCATTTTTATTCCATCACAATTATATTCTTAATCCAGACATTTATTTTTCCTTTCTTAGTGATTATTTTTGCGAGTGTTTTTCCCCCTCTTGAAATAATTTCTTCAATCTTTCCTTTTTGTCCTGCATGCTTTCCATGAGTGACAAAAGCTTCCTTTCCCTTTTCCATAGGAATTATTTTTGAAATTTTGTTTTCATGAAAATTAAAAACTACAGAATCTCCTGTCTTTACTTTTTCTTTTGAAATTGTATTTTTTCCATGCATAAGATTTAATTGTATTTCTTTTCCAGGAAGGATTCTTTTGTTAATTATCTTAAATGTCTTTGTTTCAGAATCTTTTCCAGAAACTTCTTCAAAAAACATTTTTTTAATTTCTGATAGCATCAATCTGTAGCTTTTTCCATGAGCAAAGCTCAGAATATCAAAGAGGCATATTGGATAATTAGTGTCTCTGATTTCCTTGTGATTTATTTTTATTTGCTTTTCATTGATTATTTTTTTTGCCTCTTTTTTATTCTCAACAACTTTCAAAATATCCCTTAGTGCAATTATTAATGGAATAGATTCATTCTTGTCATGACTGGCAACAGCTAGGTATTTTGTTCCTTTTCTCGGAATTGGCCAAAATTTAGGTATATTACTTCTTTTGATGTGCATTTTGTTATTAAGTAATTTTATTTTTAGTTTTTGCCCCCGGGCTTTTGTGAAGCAAAAGGGCTGTTGGTAATGTTAATGCTGATGATTATGAGTTATGGTATCTGTTGATTCGCTTAATCATCTCATCTGCAAAGCTTATCAGTTTATACATTACTAATTACTTTTTGCCTCCTGTTTTTGCTTGGTTTTTATTTTTTTAGTTTCTTTTACTTTCTCAGAGGTCTTTTCTAAAGAGCTCTCTTTCTTAACTTCTTGTTTTTTCTCCCCAGATTTTCTATTCAAAGCCTCTATTCTTTTTTTATCATCTAAATTTAATTCCTTGATTTGAAGGTTTGATGGATGAAAATATACATTTATCTTTGTTCCGTCTTTTTTTGTCCTGTGTACCCCTTCAATTACAATTCTTAATTTTTTTAAATCAACAATCTCTACCTTCCCTGATTTTTTATTGAATTCTCCATTCATGATTCTTACTTCATCTCCTTTTCTGACTGGAAAATTTCTTTTTCCATATTTTTTTCTTAATTCTTTTGTCAGGTTTGCAGAAAGCATTTTGTGCCTTATGTGCAATGGAGCATTAGCTAAGTATTTTCTCTGCTTTCTAGGCTGTCTGCTTCCATTCCAATGTATTGAAAATTCTTTCTTCATGTTTATGCTGCCTCCAATAATTCTTCACATCTTTTTACCGAATTATCATATTGAGCCAT
This sequence comes from Nanobdellota archaeon, assembly GCA_038045105.1. Classification (GTDB taxonomy): domain Archaea; phylum Nanobdellota; class Nanobdellia; order Pacearchaeales; family GW2011-AR1; genus ARS1285. Next base: position 13,255 of record JBBSYU010000114.1, read on the forward strand.
AACATAATCTCTGAAAATTTTAGCTTTTTCATCTGTCATGATAGAAAACATTTCAGAATCTGTTTGAGCTCCAAATAATCTCATTAATTTTATATAAACACCATCCTTTTTTCTTTTTGCAAGAGCTATTATTTTCGCAGAATCCTCTAATGAACCAGTTTTTGCACGCTCCACTCCTTGTTCAAGCAGCCATACCATTTCAACAAGTGAACTAACAAATTCTGAAGAGTCTCCAATAGAATCCATATCAAAATTTTTACCATTAAGATATCTCTCTAGTTTTCCTTTTTCAGTATTATATCTTTTAATATATTCTTCGTTTTCCATTTTAAACAATAAATCTGCTTATCTTAGCCAAAAATGGCCATTTTTCAGAAACCTCCTTGGCAATTGGTCCTTTAATTTGAGTTCCTTTTGGATTTCCTTTTTCATCTTTTAATAAACATACTGCATTATCCTGAAATGCAACTCTTTCTCCTGTATTTCTTCTAAATGGTTTTTTCTGCCTTATTATAACTGCGTCAAAAACCTGGCTTATAATTTCAGGATTTCCCTTTCTGACAGATATTTTAATATGATCTCCAATTTTAGCATACTGCTGTCTTCCTCTTCTTGATTTGCTTCCCATCACTCCAACAATTTTTACAATTCTTGCTCCGCTGTTATCACTAGCCAGCATATAGCTTCCCACGTTCAATCCTTTTGTTAATCTTGCTGCAACGCCTTTCATGTTGTTTTTTATATTGGTAATGTTAATGCCGATGTGGTGAGAGATTGTTGAACTCGTTTTGTCCTCATAAACATTTCTTAAATTTTACACATTACTAATATTTTCTTTCCTCCAAATTTATTTTGATTTTCATTGTGTTTCTCCCTCATTAATTTTCTTAGTAACAATAAAATGAACTATCTTTGAAATAGGCCTGCATTCTGTTATTTCAATATAATCTCCAACATTAATGTCATTGAACATGCAGTCAGGAAGTCTTGCATGAAGCTTTGTTTTTCTTTTGGCATATCTTTCATATTTTTTTATAAAAACAGTTCTCTCAAATTCAATAACAGCTCTTTTTGGGAATTTCTTTATTACTTTTCCCTGGAAGCTTCTTCCCCTAAGGCTGATTTGTCCGTGAACAGGACAGCATCTGTCATTACAATTTCTATTTTCTATATTCATTTCTTGTTTCTTTATTTTTTCTGCCATTTTGTTTTATTTAATTTTTGCCCCAGGACTTTTTCTAAAAGGGCTGTTGGTAATATCAATACTTTATGAGTTTTGGCATCTGTTGTTCTCTTAAACATCTTAATCTCCTCATCTCCATAACTCATCAGTTTTTTACATTACTGATATTACCAGTTTATTTTTTACCTCCAGATTTATTTTTATTTTCATTATTCTTTACCCAAGGTATCAATTTAATTGTAACATGACATCTCTTAAACCTTCCTGCTCCAAATCTTTTATAAGGCCTTGATGCAAGATTAGGTATGCAGTGTATTCTATATTTTTCAATTTCTATTTCATTCACAATTGCATTTGATTTCAGACTTTTTAATAATTTAATGAACACAAGTGAAGCTTTTACAGGATATCTTCCGCTTCCACTTGCAAATCTCATTCCTTTTTTATGAGGAATTTCTCCTCTCATTGGAATTGGCCTTTTCATTTTTGCAACCTCTTCTAGCATTGAAATTGCCCTGTCAATATCCTTTCCTTTTATAAAATTGCAAACAGCAACAGCATGTTTTAATCCAACAGGTAAGTCTCTTCCATTTACAATTGCCTGTTTCTTGATTGTTTTCTCATCATGAATTTTTGTTTCATGTTTTTCTTTTTCTTTTGTTTGTGTTTTTTCTTCTGCCATGTTATTTTGTTATTAGTTTTTACCCCAGAACTTTTGTGAAACAAAAGGGCTGTTGGCAATGTTAATGCTGTTATGTAAGAGTAGATTGTTGAACTCTCTAATCATCTCATCTGCGCAACTCATTAGTTTGTGACATTACTGATATTGCCAGTTATTTATTCCCTCCATCTTATTTCACAGACTGGGATGCACTTGACCTTGTTGCACCAATTCCAGCTGCTCCATGTTTAACTCTTGACCTTGTAACAGAGAATTCACCTAATCTATGCCCTAGCATTTCAAAACTAATATCAATTGGAACAAATTCTTTTCCATTATGAATATGTATTCTCATTCCAACCATCTTTGGAACAATCAGCATTTCTCTTAAATGAGTCCTTATTGGTTTGTTATTAAGTATTTTTTCATTGCAGCTTAAAACAAATCTATGTATCTGGTCATGCTGCCTTAGAGCTGTTCTTTTTTCATTTGATTTTAATAATTTTGCAAATTCACGAATATCTAATTCTTTTAATTCTTCAATAAGCTTGCCTCTATAAGTAAGTTCTTTCTTCTTCAGCGATATTTCTTCATCTTGTTCTTCAAAATTTTCTTCTGCCATTTTATGCTAATCTTGTGTTTTGATTTAATTGTTTTAAATATTCTTCTGCTTTCTTAGCTAAATCTTCCATTCTTTGTATTTGTAGTTGTTTATCCATCCCCATAAGATATAAAGTAAATGCAGTATCATATGCTAAATTATTTTCTTCTAATGCAAAATAATAATGCCCTGTCTCTTCAGATTCTACCATTTGATTACAATATATCTCATGAAATTGTTGAACACTTGCATGATTTCTATCTCTAAAAATTTTTGAAATTCTGTTTTCCATTTTATCTCACATGTCCTGTCCTGCTAGGCCTTATATGTCCTACCTTTGCACCGGGAGGAGCATTTCTCTTTGCAATCTTTGATTTAATTCTCTTTCCTCTACCACTACCAAATGGATGGTCAACAGCATTAGTCTTAATCGCAGAGGTTCTGTGCCATTTTCTTCCTTTTGATTTCATGAGATGATGCATTTTTCCAGCCTTGACAAAAGGTTTTATCAATCTTCCCTCGCCAGCTGCAATTCCTATTACTGCTCTACAATTTTCATTTAATTTTATGACTTTTCTTCTGATTATAATTTCAACACCCTTGTCATCTCTGTTCATTACAACAGCAGAACTTCCCGCGCTTCTTAAATATTTTCCACCGCTTCCAGGCGATACTTCTATGTTAAATATGTTTGTTCCTTGTGAAACATCTTTTAATCTCACAATATCTCCTGTTTCAGGAGATTTATTTTCTTCTCTATTTCCAATATAAATTTCCTGTCCTTCATAGATTCCCTGAGCAGCAGGTATAAAAAATTCTTCATTATTAATTTTCATTTTTGCAAGAGGAGCAGAATGCGCAGCAGAATTAATTAATTTAACAACCAAAGCTTTTCCTTCAGAATCTAATCTAGGATATCCTATTCTATAAATATAACCTCTTCTTCTAACTCTGAATGTAAAGCTTCCCTTTCCCCTTGCCCTTTGTGTTATTCTTTTTCCCATGCTATCTTTTTCTAGCCTTCCACAATCTCATTACTCTTTGATAATCTTCTTCTCCTAATCCTTTTTTAGTAATCTCATACGGATAAGTACAATTCATAGGGAATTTAAAAAATCCAGCACCTATATATTCAACTTCAAAATCCCTTTTCCTAATACCATTTATAACTCTCTGCCCATTTAATCTTTCACTAATTGAATCAATAAAAAGACATAGACTATCACTTACTCCGGCACATAACATTTCTATTGGAGTACTATGATTAATCTTAACTTTTACAACTCTTCCTTCATATTGTCTTATTGCTACAATACTATCTATTTTTTCTTCTACTTTTGTATCCATTGTTTGTGTGCTCATTTTATATCATCCCCAGCCTTGTTGCAACATCAATCGCAGGATTTTTTTTATTTAATTTAATATAAGCTATTTTCTTGTTTCCATGTATTAATGTATTTACTGAATCAATTTTAACTTTAAACATTTCTTCAAATTCTTTTTTTATTTTTTTCTTAGAATCTTTCCTATCTGCTTCAATTAAAAGAGTATTGTTTAATTCAATCAGTCTTACTGCTTTTTCAGTTGTTATAGGGGATATCATGTTAATTTTTTTATTGGTTTTTACCCCAGGGCTTTTGTGAAGCAAAAGGGCTGTTTGTAATGTTAATGCCGTTGAGGGGGTGAGATTGTTGAACTCGCTTTTATCCTCATAAACATTTCTTAAATTTACATATTACTAATTATTTGTTCTCTCCAGATTTATTTTTATTTCCATCTTCTTTCCCTATTAAAGATTTTTCCAGCTCTTTAATTGCTTTTTCAGTGAACATTGTTAATCTTGCTCCGCCATCAGCTAAATCCACAACCTTTAATTCATTTGCTCTTGAAACATCAATTCCCTGTATTTTTGCTATTTCCTCATTTCCAATTACAAGCAAAGCTCCTGCGTTTTTCTTATACCTTCTTCCTCTTAATTTTCCAATACCTGCGCGTGTTGTTTTCTTTTGTATTGCAATAGAATATAATTCTCCTAAAATTATCTTCATTGATTTTAAAAATTCTTTTGTTTTTAATTTTAATATTCTGTCTTCAACAATCAAAGGAAGTTTGATATCAATTTTTTTGTCAGAGATTGAAGTATATTTCTTTTTTAATTCTTCAGAAGAACTTGTGTAAGTCAATGCAGAAAGCAATGCCTTTGTCAGTTCTTTTTTATTTATTTTTTTAATTCTTCCTAATCCTTTTGGAGGGTGAGCTCTTCTACCTCCTCTTGCAGAAGGAATAATAGCCGCTTCCCATGTAAACTGTGTTCCTCTTCTCATCATGACTTTTCTAGGAACTCTTGGAATTCCTTTTCCTCTGTCTGATTTCCAGTCATGCCTTGTATGAAGTATTTTTCCAGAAGCTGAACGATTCATACCTGCATATTGTTTTGGAGCATAAGGCTGCTTTGTTTTTTCAGCCTCAATAACTTTAAAGATAATATCTTCTCTTACTGGTTCTTCAAATAGGGAAGTTGTAATATCCTTTATTTTCTTTCCTTCAATGTCTAATATTTGTGTTTTCATTGTGTTTTTGTTTTATGCAGCAACTCCAAGTTCTGCTTTCCTCTTATTTTCACATAATTTAACTAGAATATTTCTTTGATAAACTAATCTATCAAAATCTTTTCCTGGAATATTTCCATGAACTACAAATGCTCCTAATTGTTTTAGATATTCATCGATATTCTGATATGTTTGTAAAACATAATCATAATTAACAGGCCCATAAATGTGTTGGCTGATTGGCTGTCTATCAATAATCATCTCAATATTCCTTTCTTCTGCAAGATAGCAGTCCATTAAGTTTAAACCTTCTTGGAATAATCTAAGCAAATGCCTCGCAGCCCCATTTCTCCAGTCTTGATTTGCCTTTGTCATTTTAATTTTTATTAGTAATGTTAATGCCTATGTGGTGAGAGATTGTTGATTTACTTATTTTATTATCTCATCTACGCAACTCATTAGTTTATGCATTACCAGTTATTCTTCCTCCTGTTTTATTATTTATTGCTATCATCTTATCTCAACTCCAAAAATTCATAATTTTTTTTAGTATTGCCTATTTTTGCCCTTAATGGGGATGTTATCAGCAAAGCTCTTTTTTGAGGCCCCTGAACACTTCCTTCTAAAATCAGATAATCTGTTTTTATTTTTCCAAAATGCCTGAATCCCTCGCCAGGATTAATGTCTTTCTCATTTATATTTCCAACAAAAATTATTTTATTATTATAAACAACTCTTGTAAAATATCCCATCTGCCCTGAACGAGGCTGTGTATAATCAACTCTTGATGGATGCCAAGGTCCTCCGCTTCCAAGAGTTCTCTGTCCTTTTTCAGATTTATGCGCTTTAAGTGTAAGTCCAAATCTTTTTATTGTTCCCTGCAATCCCTTTCCTTTTGTAACACCTCTTACATCAACAATGCCTTCTTTTAAAACATCTTTTATTGAAATTTCCTTAGAAAAATGATTTTTAACAAAATTTAGCTTTTCCTCTTTTGTTCCTGATAATCCTATTTCCTTTATATCAGGAGTTTTTTTAATTCCTGTTTTTTTAACCTGAGAATAAACAACAACAGCAATGTCATCAAATTCTTTTTTTTCCAAATCCTCTATTTTTTTGTGACCTCCATCCTGAGATTGACTTATCTTACTTTTTGGAAGTTTTATCTTCCTCTTTAATTCTTTGTCAAGATTATGATTTAAAACCTCTCCAATGATTTTTTTATCCTTATAGAATCTAACAGAAAGGATTTTTATCGTAGGACATTCAATAATTGTAGCAGGAATAATAATTCTTTTTCCTTTTGTCAAAGAATTAGCAGTATTGTCTTTTACAAAAACAGATATCATTCCTACTTTATATCCAATAAATCCAAGCAATCCAGGTTCTTTTCTGGAAAGAGCTTTCCAGCTAACACCAGGCAAGATTTTATGTGCTCTTGACCTTGGATAAAATTGCAAGCTTCCGTGTCTTGGTGCAGGATTTACCATTTTGATTTATTATTTTATATCAGTAATGTTAATGCCGAGGCTTAGTTAGGGCATTTGAGATTGTAGTTTTAGTTTAAAATAACTGTTCCTCACTTGCTCTCTGCTTAACATCTCATCAGATTATTACATTACCAATATTCATTTTTCAATTCAGATTAAAAACTCAGAAAAGAACTCAATTAGAGCGTTTCTGAGCCTTTTCCTAAAAAGGAAATGCTGTCAAAAACTTAAGATGCATTATCCTAAATTATTGTAATATTAATTCAAGCTGGGAAGGGTTTATAAAGCTTTTGAGTAGTTTTTTAACATGGAAGAAACAAATAATCAAAGCAGGATAATATGTCCTTATGCTAAATGTCCGGATTATGGATTAGCCAAAATCTGTTATTTGAAAATTTATCATGATTGTAATATTATTAAAAATAAAACAGTGCAGTATAGAGATGGTAGATATGTTCCAAATTTTCCATTGTCTGAATTAGAAATATTGAATTTATAATTATTTATCTAGATTTTGGAAATGCTATTGCAATAATCTTTTTAAACCTGTAAAATATTCAATTTTTATGGCAAAGACTAAAGATGAAGTACTGAACGGACTTAAAGGACTAGGAGCTATAGCAGTAGTCGGATTAGCAATGCTTGTTGGGCAGTGTGAAAAAAGTCAAACAAGCAGCAGAGCCCCTGATGATGCTACAATCAGAATTGTTGCAAGACAAAGGCTAAAAGATAAGCTAAGAGACCCTGATTCATTGCAGATAATTGAAGAAAAAGTAATCCGCCCTGGAAAATATGGAAGTGATGTAGGTTACTGGTGCAAATACAGGGCTAAAAATGGTTTCGGCGGATATACTGTAGAAGAAAGTTATGATGAATAAATTTTATATTGCTTAATCCTAAGCAGGCTGAGTCACAATTCGGTTTTTTACCATTTTTTAAAACTTTTTTAGCTTTTTAGCGTCTATAAAACCGAATTTTTCTGTTCCATAAGGATTATGGGACAGCCTCCTAAGGATAAATCTCCCCACGAGGCATTGAACCCATCTTTTTGAGGTGTTCACGCCTCAAACTCCACTTCCTTCTTTTCTTTCTTTCCATCAATATCCAGATACCTGATAATCTTTCCTCGGCGAAGGGCTTTTTCCCTTATAATTGCAAAATCTTTTTCATTTTTTAGTTCAGTTGGGATAACAATGTCTGTTATGATAAAATCATGCTTTACTTCAACTTTCTTGAAATTATCTAGATTGTCAAATAATAATGCCTGAACAATAGTCTTATCAGAAGTTTTTAGCTTGCAGAAATCAATTTTCACTTCTGCATCTTCTTTTTTAGAACTTGAAGATCCTTTAGCGGATTTAGGAGATTTGTCCTTGATTTTTAACTCACTATCTCCAACACTGAATGAAAGTCCAAAAAAAGCCTTTGTTAATCTCTCTCCTAATTCTAATATCTCATTTCCACTCATCTCCCTGTTAATCATGTATTTTCTTGCACCCATTGCCATTTTCTTTTCCTCATACTTAAATCCTGTTAAATCAAGTGCAGAAATCAGTGCTCCAGTAACATGAGCTTTGTTATTTCCAAGCTTCTTGGCCATTGCCATTACTAATTCTCTAGCATACTCATAGGTTGTATCAATAGTGTATTTTCCATCAGAATTCTTGACTTTAATCATCGCCTTATTTCTGAATTCCCCTCTTGAAAACTTCTGAAACTGTAAATGAACAGATTCGTCTGCTTTTCCATCAAATATTTTTTTTATAAAAAATTCCATGATATGAAGCTTGTCCTATACAAGCGAATATTTGAAAATTATTAATAATTTTCATATGATACTTCAGAATTTTTCATTTATAAAGTTTACCCCTAGCCCAAGATAAAATTTTCCAAAAGTAGCAAATTTTATAAACAAACAACTACATCTAATATCATGCCAGATAAAAACAATTTTAAAGATATAGTAAACTATATTCTTGTAGCAGGACTTTTCATACTTGCCGCCATAATAATATATCCTATTATTTATTCAATAATTTATGGTGTTTTATTAGCTTATCTCTTTTTTCCATTATACAAATGGCTGTCAAAAAGAGTAAAAAATGAATTTTTATCAGCACTTTTTGTCTGCATAGGATTATTAATAATCATAGCAGCAGCAGTTATTTTATTATTTGGAGCTGTTTTTAATCAAGCTGTCAATTTATATTTATTTTTGCAGAAATTAGACTTAGTAGCCTTCATAAGAGGTGCTCTTCCAGGTTTTATAGTCTCTTCAGGAATTTCTGAAAATATAATAAGTGCTGTTAATAATCAGGTTTCAACTTTAATTGCAAATTATCTGAAAACCTTTACAGAGATGATTGCAAATCTCCCAATAATAATAATCAATTTGGCAGTTGTTATTTTTACCTTCTTTTTTGCATTAAAAGAAGGTGAAAAAGTTATTGATTATTTTAAATCAATGTCTCCTTTAAAAAAAGAAACAGAAGAAAAATTCTTTAAGCAATTCAAAGATATAACAAGCTCTGTTGTAATAGGGCAGATTTTTATAGGAATCATACAGGGCTTGATAGCAGGAATTGGATATTTTATTTTTGGAGTTCCTAATGCAACACTTTTAACTTTCATAACAATAATAATGGCATTGATTCCTGTAATCGGAGCATGGATAGTCTGGATTCCAGTTGATATTTATTTATTTGCATCAGGAAAAACAGGAGCTGCAATAGGGCTTTTAATATATGGAATAGCAGTAGTCTCATGGATAGATAATGTTATAAGAACAATCATAGTTTCCAGAAGAACTAAGATAAACATATGGATTGTCTTGATAGGAATGCTTGGAGGATTATTTGTATTCGGATTTTTAGGATTAATCATAGGCCCCTTAATACTTGCCTATGTTCTATTAGTTATAGAAGTTTATAGAAAAGGAACAGTCAATGATGTTAATCCTATTTTCCAGAAGACTGAATGATTCTGAAAATTAAAAAGATATCTTAGATTTATAAAATTTAGTAAGTTTTATAACAAAACTAAGTTATAGACGAGATGCATAATCGCTAATGAGATGTTTACCAGATTCTCAAAGTCATCACATTACCAATAATTTATCATAAAGATTTAACTTCGCAAACCTTTTTAAGTTATTGAAATTATAATATATTATAAAGAAGAATTTAAAAAAGAGACAATGAAACTGCAGATAAAAAAACTGAAATTTCTTACAGGAAGGCCTGTGTGCATGATTCATGCAAAAACAGCAAAGAAAATGAGCTTGCATGTTGGAAACAGGGTTGTAATAACAAACAAGAATCACAGAAAAATAATTTCAATTGTTGACACAGTCACTGGAATAATAAATCCTCATGAAATAGCTGTTTCAGAAGAAATTATAGAAATGCTTAGTCTGAAAAACAAAGAGATTGTGGATGTTGAAATAACAGAGCATCCAAGAAGCATCTCATTTATAAAAAAGAAACTAAAAGGAGGAAGACTAAGCAAGGAAGAAATCTTTGAAATAATAGAGGATATTGCAGAAAATGCACTTACAGAAATAGAGGTTGCATTTTTTATTTCAGCAGTTTATGCAAAAGACATGACTCTTGAAGAAACAAAAAATCTAATTAAAGCAATGGTTGAAAATGGGAACAAGATAAAACTAAAAGGAAAGGTTGTTGATAAGCATTCAATAGGAGGAATTGCAGGAAACAGGACAACTCCAATTATTGTCTCAATATGCGCTTGCACAGGATTAATAATGCCAAAGACTTCTTCAAGAGCAATAACAAGCGCAGCAGGAACAGCAGATGTAATTGAAACAATTGCAAGAGTAGAATTTTCAATTGAAGAAATAAAAAAAATAATAAGAAAAACAAATGCCTGTATGGTTTGGGGAGGAGCATTAGGGCTTGCTCCTGTCGATGATAAAATAATAAGAATAGAAAGAATAATTAACATAGATTCCAGACCACAGCTTCTTGCAAGCATTCTCTCAAAAAAAATTTCAGTTGGAAGCAAATACATTCTGATAGATATTCCATGCGGAAAATCAGCCAAAGTTTCCAAACATCAGGCAGAACATCTCAGGAAAAAATTCCTGAAATTAGGGAAAATCTTTGGTTTGAAAATAGCAGTCATATTAACTGATGGAAGCGAGCCAATTGGAAACGGAATAGGCCCTATCTTGGAAATAAAAGACATTTTTAAAGTTCTTAAAAGAAGCAAAGATGCTCCAAGGGATTTAGAGGAAAAATCACTGATTCTTTCAGGAGAATTATTAGAGCTGGCTGGAAAAGCAAAAAAATCAAAAGGAATTAAACTTGCAAGAGAAATTCTAGAATCAGGAAAAGCTTTTGAAAAATTCAAGCAAATAATAAAAGCACAGCACGGGCATTTGGATGGACTGCCAAGGGCAAATTTTTCCCTTGAAATAAAATCAAAAAGAAAAGCAAAAATAATTCATATTGATAATCATCTTATAAATAAAATAGCAAGATTTGCAGGATGTCCAGAAGATAAAACAGCAGGAATTTACCTTCATAAGAAAAAAGGAGATATTGTTGAAAAGAGAGGAGATATAATGACAATATATGCCGCATCAGAGGAAAAATTAAAGCAAGCTAAGAATCTTTATAATAATCTGAAGAAAAAAGTTATTGAGTTTTCTAGATAAAATTATAATTTAAAAATAAATATCAGTAATAAATAATCTTGATGAGATGTTGATGAATAGCAGGAGTTATAAATGAAAGGTTATGGACAATAATAAATCTGCTAATCAACAGAAGACTTAACTGATAAATATGAATATTGCCAATAATCCATGTTTTATATAAAATTATTAATACAATATATGATGCACAGAATCTAAATATTTTAGATGCTCTTTTTTTATCTTTTGCATTTCGGACTTGTTACTTTTTACCTTTTCAATTATATCAGAAACTTTCTGCCCTGAAATAACCTGGGGCAGAATCACATAATCAGCCCCTGCCTTGTACAAGCTGACAGCCTCGCTTATTCTTTCAGCGACAACAAAACTTATTATTTTGGGATTGCTTCTTTTTATTTTCTTGATTAAAAGAAGATTTTCATCAAAATCAGGAATAGTGCTTATCATCATCTCTGCTTTTTTCAGATTTATTTTATTTAAAACCTCTTCATTTACGTAATCTCCATAAATGCATGGAATTTTCTTGTCCATTAAAGGTTTTATTATTTCAGGATTATAATCCACAACAAAAATATCACTCTTATTTTTTTCAAATTCCTTTAAGAACAAACTTCCCATTCTATGGCACCCAAAAATCAGAATCTTCTTCCCATCATTTCCATTATATTCGAGGTTTTCATTTTTAGAATGATATCTGTTTAAAATATTCAATGGCCAGTCAAGAACCCTGGAAATTCTTTTCTCATAGATTATAAGATAAGTTGATATTGACATTGTAATAATCGTAAGCAAAACAAGAGTACTAAACAAATTATCATTTAGATAACCAAGGGTAAATCCAAGGGTGATTATTATCAGTGAGAATTCACTTGTCTGTGCAAGAGCATTTCCAGTTAAAAAGGAAGTTCTTTTCTTGTATCCAAGAAGTCTTATTGTAAACATTGTTACTAATGGCTTGATAACCATTACCAGAGCAAGCAATACAAAAAACAAAAGAAAAAAATCTCTTGAAATTATCTTCAACTGCATTCCTAATGCAACAAAGAATATCACTGCAAAAAATTCCCTTAAAGGACTTATTTTTCCCTGTATCTCTGTTTTATAATCTGAATTTGCCAGTGCAACTCCTGCAAGAAAAGCACCTATTATTAAAGATAATCCTGAAGCAAATGCGCCTAAAATAAATAAAAACAAGAAAGATATTGAAACAAGCAATAGTAAATCATGAGTCTTTGCAGAAATCTTGAAAATAGGATTTGCAATCTTTGATAAAATAAATGTCGCAAGTAAGAACAAAATACATTTAATAAACATAATTCCAATGCTTTCCAAGGATAAATCACTTGAGAGAATAGCTAATGCAATAATTGCAGCAACATCCTGAATAAGCATTATTCCTATGATAATTCTTCCATGAAGGCTGTTTATCTCTCTTTTATCAGATAAAATCTTTACAACAATCATTGTGCTGCTGAATGCAACAACAAGTCCAATATACATTGAAGCCTGATTTCCAAACCCAAGATATTCAGAAATAAAAAATGCAATGACAAACAATGAAACTACCTGAATCACTCCTCCAATTAAAATAGTTTTTCCAACTTCTTTTAATTTTTTTATTTTTATTTCAAGCCCTGCAGTGAAAATCAGGAAAGCGATTCCTATTTCAGACAAAGCCATGACAAGTTCCTGATTTTTAATTAATCCTAAAACCAATGGCCCAATTATTATTCCTGTCACAATATAAGCAGGAATCAGTGGCTGCCTGAATGCCCTTATAACTAATGCAAGCGTGGTTGCAATTATTATAATCAGCGCTATCTCAGTCAATGTTGACAAATTAGGAGGTATATCTGCAATAATGCTTTGTAAAAGATTAAACATTCATCATTCACCTTTTTTGTATATAAAGACTAATCTAACTATAAAAACATTCCTAGTCTGATTGATAATATAAAATAAATCTGAATTATTTATGATAGTAATATATCGGTAGTGTAAAAATAAATAAGTTATGAAGATGGTAAGCAGGAAGTTATGGAATCGGAAGTCAAAACTTAATAAACAAATGTCCTAACTGATAAGCTATTTATGATACCAATAAATAAATCAGTAATATAAAAAACTGAAAGATGAGGATGAATAGATTAAGTTATGGAATCAGATGCTCCCGCTTAATCAACAGATACCATAGCTTATAAGGCATTAACATTACCAATAATCTTTAAAACAATCTTCTTTAAAAAATCTATATTCAAGTATAGAAAGATTTTTTAAAGCAGGATTCTTGATAAATTCATGCATAAACCAGAAGACCATATACAGCAACTTGCAGATTATTTTAAAAAAAATTTGTCTAAAGGATATACTCTAGATTCTCTAAGATTTTCTCTTTTAAATCAGGGTTATTCAAGGATTTCTGTTAATAAAGCAATTGAGATTGCAAATCAGCAATTAGCAGCAGTTGCTCCTCCAATGAAAGAAAAACCCCAGATAATTTACAGGACAATTCCAGAGGTAGAAGAAAAACCAGGATTTTTCAGAAGAATTCTAATAAAATTATTTGGATGAATTAGTTACAGGTCCTTGTTTATGAAAAATTAATTTATAGTATATAATCTATATAAAAAAGCTTGCCTTTTTTAAGGGCAAGC
>JBBSYU010000115.1:0-8594 GCA_038045105.1 Nanobdellota archaeon
CCAAAAGAATATCCACTTACTAAAGTAAGTGGTTTAATTTCGGACATCAAAAAATTAAAGGAATGTTCCTTTGTCAGAAATATATGCATCATATCCTTGTGATCTTAAAGTCTGTCTTTGAATATCAACACATACATCCCCATAAAAACCACATACTAAAATAGGCCTGTCTCTTGGAACTTCTGGCAATATAGTTGAAGGAGCATAGTCTAAAAAAATATGATCATAATTCTGTGTTATTTCTCTAATTTCTCGCATTACTTTTTCAACTAAAGACTGATCCAAATCTGGATTGTTTCTTGCACCTGCTGAATGCACAATCACAAAAAAAGGTTTATCAAATTCTTCAGGAGTTCTATAATCTTCTCTTTTACCTTGCCTTAAAACAAACTCAATTTCTCTATCTAAAAATGCTTCTCTTATCATTTTTAATTTAGTTTTTTCATTTTATTTTAAGATTAATTAAGTTTCATTTTCTTTTTTATGATATCTTTTCTTCTTATTCTTTTGTCAATGTTTGATAAGATTCTTTGGGCTTTTTCAGGCTCTTTTTTGCAGATGTTTAATACATAAAAAATCTTGTTCAAGACATCGTTATAGGTTTCCCTGTCATATTCTTTCAGCTTTTCAAGCCTTTGCCTTGTTTCCGTCGATATTTTGATTGTTGTAACTTTTGACATACTTAGGTATAACAAGGTATACTTATAAACCTTCTTGTTTCTGTATTTATTATATAGTTACTACATGATAGAAATCTTTATAAAGCAAAAAAGAGTCATAAAATTAATTAAATTTTTAAAAGCTTAACATGAAAAACAAAGCAATTTTGGTTTCTTTTTTAGCAATTTTAGCCATAGCTTTGACTTTGAACACAGTTGTTGCTGGCTTTGTTGATATTCAAGATGTGAAAATCAATGGAGTTACAGCAAGCACAACTTCACCCGCTATTGCAGGAGAAGTTTCAGACACTGTTCCAGTAGAAGTTTTCTTTAAAGCAAACGAAGATGTTTCAGATGTTAAGGTTAAAGTTTCTATAGAAGGATATAAAGAAGATGTTTCTGCATCTACACCTAGATTCCATGTTGTTAATGGAAGTGTATATGTTAAAAGATTTTCAGTACAACTTCCTTCATCTATGGATATTGATGACCTTACAGAAAGTTTATCTTTGAATGTTGAAGTTAGCGCAAAGGGAATGGATTCAGTTGAAGAAGATTATGCTGTTGAGATGCAAAGAGAACTCTACAGCCTAAATATCTTATCAGTTGATTCGCCTGGTAAAGTTACTCCTGGAAGCACTGTTACTCTTGATGTTGTTTTACAAAACAATGGAAATTCAAGACTTGACAATGCATATGTTAAAGCTTCAATTCCTGAACTGGGTGTTGAAAGAAAAGTCTATTTTGGAGACTTGTCTCCAAATGAAGAAAGTGATGAGTTGTATTACAACAATATAAGAGACACTTACAACAAGGTATTGTATTTATCAATACCAAAAAACGCTGTTCCAGGAACATACAATATAATTGTAGAAGCTTATAACTATGATACAAGCACAACTGTTAAACAGAAACTTGTTGTTGAAGGAGTTCAGTCAGGTGTATTACCTACTATAACTTCAAAAGCAATTGCAACTGGAGAAGAAACATCATTTGACTTAGTGTTAGTTAATCCTAACAATAGAATGGTAGTTTATTCAGTTGTTCCTCAGTCAGTCTCAGGATTGACTGTGAGTGTTTCAGAACCAATTGTCGCAATTGGAGCTGATTCAAGCAAGACTGTTCAAGTAAAAGTTAAAGCAACAAGCAGCGCTGAAGAAGGTACGCATCTGGTTACAGTGAATGTTAATTCAGAATCAGGGCTTGAAAGAAAAGTTGATTTCACAATTAATGTGGAAAAACCAAGTAGTTCAACAGGTACAAGCGCAGGTATTACAAGACTTACAGGAAGCAATACAGTAATGATTCTTACTGTTATTCTTGTGATAATCTTTGTAGTGCTTTTGATAGTGCTAATTGTGCTATTGACAAGAAGACCAACAGAAACTGAAGAATTCGGAGAAACAAGTTACTATTAATTTTTTTATTTTTTCTTTTTTATATCTTGTTTTCCGTTTCTTTTTTATAATTTTAAAAATAAAAGAGATGTGATAAATATTTAAAAATTAAATAACAGAGCATCTTTATAAAAAAATGAAAAAAACAACAAATAGCGGATTAAGGAGAATATTGGCATCAGCATTAGTTGCTGCAAGCTTGACTGGAATTGCTGGCTGTGGAAAAGATAATCAAAATAAGGATAAGAGAGATTATCATGCAGAAGGATTTTCAATTGGTGAATCTTGGGACTGTTATAATTTAGAATATAATGGCATGCCTAGCAGAGATGCCTTTGCTTTGAGTTATAAAGGAGACAATGATGCAAGAGTTACTTATTATTATCCTGCTGATTCAAAAGAAATTATATTCCCTGCTTCAAAAGGGATTTTCAGAAAATTTAAAATTGTCTCTGTACATCCTCAAAGACTGGTACTTTCGGATTATAATGAAGAAGAAAAAAGAATATTTTGGTAATATACAATTCTAAGAGATGTTTATGAGAAGATTAAGATGTTAAGTAGAGCATAGCAAAAAACAGAAGCTTTCTCTTAATCAACTAATTTTCATATCTTAAGTTATATACAATACCAATAAATCAGTAATTATCAGTAATATAAAAAATTAAGAAATGTTAATGAAGAGCAAGAAGTGGGGGTGATAGAAACTTTCTCTTAATCATCAAATGCTATAACTTATAATAGACATATGATACCAATAAAAATAAAAAAATAAAAAAATAAATTGTTTTTTATTTGCACCACTTGCATTTTCCAGCATAGTTCCATGTCCATGCAAATACTGCGCCAACTACATAACCTCCAATAAAGGCTATTATAATGAGCAATACTGCATTCAATAAAACTACGTTAGTCAGAACCAAATCCAATTTTATAGAATGCAAAAGCAGTACCCAGTCAATAAGCTTCTGTACACCTACTGCAACTGCTATTAACCATATAAGATGGACTAATGCTGCAAATAAACCAAGTGTTAATCCTACCTGATTTGCATTTAATTTTGCCATTTTCTCTTTTTTCTCTTTTTTATTCCTCCTTTCAGATATTAGGAAATATAATATAGATATTGCAATGCAGGATATCCTATAATATCTATAATAACATAGGAATTAGGGGTTTATAAGGGTTGTTTCTTTTTGAAATTACTTACCTTTCTGCAGAGGGTAGTAAAAAATTGTTGTCCATTGTCAAGAATAAGAACAATAATTCAATTATTGTCAATGACACAATTTTTCTTTTTTATTGGTAGTTCAATAACTTTATCAAATATATGGGCAGTTGATTAATCGATTTTGCATATAATCTTTACTCCCTACATCTCACCACATAACTTTTTTATAATTGTACTTACTAAATTTTAAAAATCTTTTTGTGACTAACAATAACAATGTTATTGTTCTTGCTGCACTAATGTCTGAAAAGATTTCACTTCAAAAAAATGAGTAAATTCTTATTTTTCACACTTCCAAACTCAACACTTTTGAAATCCCTTCCTGCATGCTTACTCCATATAAAACATTGGAGGATTCAGAGATTATTGAATCATTATGTGTGATGATAAGATACTGCCCTTCTTTCATATATTTCTTTAAAAGGTATGCTAATTTTTCACTATTTCTCCTGTCTAATGCCGCATCTATTTCATCAAAAATATAAAAACAATATGGCTTAAACTCCTGTATTGAAAAAATTAAAGAAAGGGCAACAAGAGTCTGTTCTCCTCCTGATAGTGAGGTAACATCAAAATATTTTCCACTTCCAACTTTAACAATAATGTCTAATCCTGCATTAAAAATATCTTTTGGATCTTCAGGCTCCAGTGTAACAATTCCTTTTGCGCTTAGCTGTGAAAAGTTCCTTGAAAATAATTCATTTATTTTTTCAAGTGTATGAATGAATGCTTTTTTCTTTTTTCTGTCAATCTGAGCAATTATATTTAAAATCTCTAATTTTTCCTTTTCTAATTGCTCAACTTTTTCATTTATCTTGTCATATTCTGATTTTATTTCATCATAGACTTCCAAAGCTCTTAAATTAACATTTCCTATTCTTGCAAGAATATCTTCTGTTTCTCTTAATTTTTCAGCCAGTTTATCCAGGGGCATTGAGATAAACTCAATACCTTCAAATTCTTTTAATTCCTGAACTAAAGTATCTTTTCTAGCAGAAATCTGGGCTTTCATTATCATCAGATTATTATTTTCATTTTCCAAAAGCCTTTTTTCATTCTGCTTATGCATTAAATTAGACTCAAACATCCTTACTTTATCCTGAATCTCATTTTTCTGCTCAAACATCTTCTGGTATTTTCTTTTTAAGATTTCTGCCTGCTCTTCTTTTTCTTCAACAATATTTTGTTTTTCATCCAAGCTTTCCCTTATATCTTTTAATTGTTCTGTGATTTCTTCATTATCCCTGAAATTCTGTTTTATTGCAAGCTTGATTCTTTCTAATTCCCTTTGCTTGGAAGTGATTTCAAGTCCAAGATTTCTTTCCTCTGTTCTTTGAAGTTCATTAACTTCTAATTTCAGTGATTCATACTGCTCCTCACTTATTTTTGCTATTGAAATCCTGTTTTCATAAGCTTTTCTTTTTCCCTCTAGATTAGAAAGCTCTGATTCAAAAATAGTTACCTGCTCATTGTTTCTTTTTAACTGCTGTTTTTTGTCGTTTATTGAATTAAGTTTCACTATTTCTATATTTCTCTGGTTTATTTCAGCAGATTGCTTTTCCTTCATTTCTTTTAATCCCTCCAAAAGATTCTTTATTTTGTGCATTTCTTTTTCAGATTCTTCTATTATTTTTTTAGAAAAAGAAATATCAGAAGAGCTTTTTTTAATCACTTCCTCAATATGCTCTTTTGTTATTTTTGTCTTGCATAAAGGGCATATGTCCATCTTAGAAACCTGTGATTTTATTTTTTCAGATTCTTTTATTTGCTGATTCTGAACAGCAAGAATTTTTTCTTTTTCAAGAATTTCTTCTTCTGAATTTTTTATTTTTATATTAGTCTCGATAATCAGATTTTTCAGATTAATTATTGCTTCCTGTTGTTTTTCCAGGTTTTCTTTTATCCTGATTTCTTTTTCAACCTGTTCAATCTGGTCCAGAATAAAATTAGATTCATTCTTGAATCTTTGAACCTGGGTTTTTTTATCTTCTATCTGGCTGATGATTGAAGAGAGGTTTGATTTAATTATATAATACTGCCTTTTTGCTTCATCAAGCTCTTCAAGCCTTGATTTTTTTTCTTCCAGTTCTTTTTTCTTGTCTTTTCCTTTTTCTTTTGCTATCTGGTTTATCTCCTGCTCTGATATTTTTATAGAATCCTGAAGAGTCTGTTTTCTTCTGCTTAATTCCAGCAACTGATTCTCAAAATTTTCTTTTCTTGCTATAAATCCTGCTATATCCTGCTTTAATGTTGAAATCTCAAGTAATAATGCGTCCTGCTCTAATCCTGAAGATTTCTGTATTGTATTGGAAATATTATTTATTTTTTCATTCAGGGAATTTATTTCACTCTGAACTTTAATAATCTGCTCTTCTATTTTTTTTGCTTCCTTGTTCTTTGATTCAATATTATTCAAGATGGAATTAAGCTCTTTTTCTTTTTCCTGCAGATTTTTATTTATGATTGAAGCTTTGCATCTCCTGACTATTTCCTGCAGTTTCTTGAATCTTAATGCCTGCTCTCTTTCATTCTCCAGATTTTTCAGATAAGTTGTTCTTTCCCTTAAAACTGAATTTGTCTGCTTGATGTTTTCTTCTGTCTTTTCCAATTCTTTAAGTGATTTTCCTTTTCTCATTTCATAAACTGATATTCCTGCAACTTCTTCCATAACTTTTCTTCTTTCATCAGAAGGCATTTTGACAAATTTCTCAATTTCTCCCTGAAGAATAATATTAAATCCTTGAGGATCTATTCCTGCCTGGGCAAGCAATTCAAGAACTTCCTGCCTTGTTTTTGTTTCATTGTTTATCCTGTAAATGCTCTGCCCATTTTTTCTTACAATTCTTTTTATTTTTATTTCATCATTATCCAAAGCAAAAGTCTTGTCTAAATTATCAAAATCAATTTCAACATAAGCTTCATTTGCTCCCTTGAACTGCTTATTTCCTGAAAAAATAAGATGTGATGCTTTTGCAGCTCGCATGCTTTTTATTGACAATCTGCCTAAAACAAAACAGAGGGCGTCTGTTAAATTCGATTTTCCTGAACCATTTGGGCCCACAATTAAATTCACATGCCTGTCAAGTGCTATTTCTGTTTCTCTTGCAAAAGACTTGAATCCTTTTATCACCAGTTTTTTAATGTGAGTCATTTTGTTTTTAAAATCTAAAATTTTATTTCTAGTTATCTGTATTATCTCTTTTTAATTATACTAAATCACTTTAATAATCGGATGTTTTAAAGTGATTTCCTAAATAGACAAATAACAAAATTTTTCCTAAAATTTATGTTATTTGCTATAATAATAAAGAAAGAAAGGGGGTTTTTAAGAATTGTTATTTAAAATTTGTTAATATCAGAAATTAAAACACTTACTTTAGTAAGTGGATAACTTTTTGGTGTTTTAATTTCTGAGTATCCTAAAAATTTCATTGTCAGGAAATTTTTTTGATTACGATAGTTGCTGACTTTTGCTTTTAAATACTTTTTAAAGATTGCAGATAAAAATACATTTTCATCTGAGATTATATGCTCAAAAATCCGCTTATGCCTGATTTTTTCGCTGATTCTCTTTGGTAATTCCAATAAATATTTGTGAGATTGCTGAGCACCGAAACAATCGAGCTTTGTAATCCAGTCAAGAGATTGGCTATTTATAAATGATTTTCAGCAACTCCAGTTTATTAAAAAGATTTTTAAAGTGTACTTTACTTTATATTTTATGAAAAAACAATTGCATCCCGGAGCAAAATGGCTTTTTAGATTAGGAGCCTATCTTGTAATGATATTTTTATCTTTTTTTGTTGGATGGATGTTAAGTTTTGTTTTTATTGGAATTGGCATATTATTGTTTGGCGCTAATGCAGCAGGCTCAATAATCTTTGGAATAATTACATTTGTAATTTTTTATATCATCTTAGCAATAATAGTTGGAGAGATATACGCAAGAATGGCTTATAACAGATGGTTTTATGAATTTGCAGATGAGCAATTAAGAATTGAAATAGGAGTTATATGGAAAAAATATTCAAATATTCCATATGAAAGAGTTCAGAATGTTGATATAACAAGAGGGATAATAGCAAGAATACTTGGATTTTCAAGCGTAAATATACAGACTGCTGGGTTTTCATATACACCTAAAGGCGGGATGGCTAGTGAAGGTTATATTCCTGCTGTTCCAATTGCTGAAGCAGAGCATATAAGAGAGTTTATCATGAAGAAGATAACTAAGAAAGGAAGAGGACAGGGGCTGTAAAAAGATAATAGATAATTCTAGGATATAAATACTTTTAAATGAATTAAAATTAATAAGAAAATGGATGACTATGAATCAAGACAAGAAAGAAGGAAAAGAAGAAATTTAGCATTAGCAAGTGCATTAAATTCACATTCAATGGGAGGACCAGAATATTCGGAAATGATTCAACAAATTTCTGATGATGCAATAGCATTTAGAAAACAAAATCCCCATTAGGCAGGATATGAACTAAGATACACTCCTAGATTAAGGCAGGTTGTAAAATAAAATTTTCTGATTATTTTGCCTATATCTGGTATAAAATATACCTTTGTTAGGTATAATATATACCGAAAAGTATTTAAGGTATAAAATATACCTTTATTAAATATAAATTAAACCTGTTTTAAAAATGACAAGTATTGATGAACATAAAGGGAAAACAAAAGAACATCTTGAACAAATTGAAGATGCAATAAAAGCAGGAATAGAAAACAGACCTGTAACAATTGGTTTTCACTGTTCAGCCTGCGCTATACAATTTTTAGAACTATATCTGCATAAGAAAAATAAAATTCCTATTGGAAAAATAATAAAGCATGACTGGTTTAAAAGACCTCAAAAAGTACAAAAAATAGAACCTTTAATTGAAAGAAAACTTCCAGTGATGTTTAATAAAAAAGATGAGATATACAATCTCATCTATGATTTAGAAGATGAAAGAAATACTCTAATGTATGGAAAAGCCACAGAAAAACAAATAAAAGATGTTCTTGAAAATTTTAATAAACTAAAAGAAATATTTAAGGAGCTGCTTGAAAATGAAGGAATTAAAATCTAATTCTAATAAAGACAATAAAGAACTTATTGCTTATGCATCAAGCTTTGTATCTTTTGTTTTGCCAAAAATAAAAGTAAAGGAAATAATCTTATTTGGAAGCGTGGCTAGGGGAGATTTTGGAAAAGAAAGTGATATAGATTTATTTTTTGATATTAATGAAAAAGATATAGTAAAAGACAGAAATTTTTCCTCGAAAATTTCTGCTTTTCCTAATAAGTCAAGGCGC
>JBBSYU010000116.1:0-3378 GCA_038045105.1 Nanobdellota archaeon
TCAAGAGCTTTAATGAATGCAATAAAATCAACAGGAAGATTTAAAATAATGTCAATTGGAAGAGTTCAGGGTCCCGCACTAAATTTAATAGTGGAAAAAGAAAAAGAAATTCTTGCATTCAAGCCAACTCCCTATTGGCAGGTTTTTATTACAATTAATAATGGAAAAAACAAAACAGAACTAAAGCACAATAAAGACATAATAAAAAAATCAGATTTGGACAAATTTAATAATTTAGTTGATAAAAAAGCAATTGCAACAACAAATAAAACAAAACAAATAATACCTCCTCCTTTTCCTTTTGATTTGACAAGTTTGCAGACAGAAGCCTACAAATTTTATTCAATAACGCCTTCTCAAACTCTGGCAATTGCACAAAAGTTATATTTGGCAGGATTGATTTCATATCCAAGAACTTCTTCTCAAAAAATTCCAGATGCAATGATGCCTCAAAAAATATTAAAACAATTGTCAAATCATTTTAAAGAAACTCAATATGCAGTAAAAACCAGTCCAATTGAAGGGAAAAAATCAGACCCTGCTCACCCTGCAATAATCCCAACAGGCAATTTTCAGAGATTAGAATCACAGGATGAAAAAATCTATGAACTGATAGTTAAAAGATTTATTTCTTGTTTTTGCGATGATGCAGAACTTGAAAATAAAAAAGTGGAATTGGAAATAAACAATCTTAAGTTCAATGAAAAAGGCATGGAAATTCTCAAAGAAGGCTGGATGAAAGTTTATCCAGCAAAAATGGAAGAAAAAGAAATAAAAGACTTTAATGGAGAAGTCTTGATTGAAAAATTAAGAACAGAAGAAAAAATAACCCAGCCTCCAAGAAGATATTCTCCTGCTTCAATTATAACTGAATTAGAACGAAAAAATTTAGGAACTAAAGCAACCAGGTCAAACATTATAGACACATTATATGACAGAGATTACATAGTTGACAAGTCAATCAGAGCAACAACATTAGGAATTCATTTAATAGATAGCCTGAAAAAACACTCTCCAGTAATTATTGATGAAAATCTGACAAGGCAGATGGAAAAGGAAATGGATTCTATCAGAAATTCAAAAAAAGACCTGGATAAAAAAGAACAGCATATAATTGCAGAAGCAAAAGATGCCCTAACCAAAATATCTCAAGATTTCAAAAAAAATGAAAATATAATAGGAAAAGAGTTAATGGAAGCAAATACCTCAATGTGGGAACAGCAAAAAGAAGACAATAAATTGCCCAAGATTTGTCCCAACTGCAATACAGGAAATCTCTCTCTCAAATTTTCCCCAAGATTCAAATCCTACTTCATTGCTTGCTCATCTTATCCAGATTGCAGGCAAACCTATCCTCTTCCAGGAAGAGCATTGATAAAAAAACTGGACAATAATAAAATGTGCGAAGAATGCGGCTGGCCAATGCTTATCAGCATTAAGCAGGGAAAGCGCCCCTGGATATTCTGCTTTAATCCTAAATGTCCGAAAAGAGAAAGAAAAGAGGAAAACAAAAACAATAATTCAGGGAATAATAACAATAATAGTTCTGAAGAAGATACTAATGAGGCTAAATAGTTAAATGCCTAAATCAAATCTAATCTTATCCCCAACCTTAACATCATTTTCATTGCTAAAACCTGAATTAACCTCTAAAACATATAATACTTTATTCTGGGAAGAATAAAACTCGCAAGGTTCTTTTAAGCAAGGAACAGCATTGTCAATTTTAATAATATTCATATTTTTATCTATCCATATTATATCCAAAGGAATTTTTGTATTCTTCATCCAAAAATATCTGATGCCTTCTTTTTCAAAGATAAACAGCATCCCTGAATCAGAATTAAGATATTTCCTGAACATCAGCCCTTTTTCCCTTAAAGCATCAGTGTCAGCTATTTCCACACTAACACATTTTTTATCAAAACAAACTTGCTTTATCTTTTTATTTGAAAAATTAATTCCAATTATCAGTATTAATAAAATAATCAAGATGAAAATCAAGACTAATAAAATATTTTTTCTTTTCATTCTTTGAATATCAGTAATGTCTTATTTTAAAGTTATTATATCTGTTGATTAGTGAAGTTATCAATTGCTATGCTCTTACACATCTTAATCTTCTCATCTTCGTAGCTAATAGACCTTTATATTACCAAATTTTCCTTTGAATTTCATCATAGCCACCCTCTCTTCCTTATGCCTTCATTAACAATTTCAAAATTCAATTCTAAACAAGGTAATGAGCGATGTTTTCTCAAAATAGCTTTTTTCCTTCCATTTTTGTTCTTCAGTTCAATTATGCATTTGCTCCAGTATTTTAAAATATCTCCTCCAACAACATTTACACCAGCTTCCTTGCCTTTTAGCCAGTCTTCCTCATTCAAAAAATCATTATAAACTTGGGTAGTAATTAAAACAGGAATATCTCCTTTTCTTGCAATCTCATACAAAGCACTCATTTGGTTAGCTAGTTCATTATTTATTCTTCTAACCTCCTCAATTCCTCTTTTCCTGGCTTCAGCCAATTCAAGGCGATAAAACATAACCATAGAATCAACAATAATCAAACCAATATTCTTGCTCTTATACTCTTTTAATAATTTAAAAAATGCTTTTTTCTGCTCATAAAAATTAACAGGCTTTAATATTACAAGATTTTTTAATATCATCTCTGGAATTCCTCCTGAAATCTGCTTAACCCTGTCAATGGAAAAGCTTCCTTCAGTGTCAATAAAAACAACTTTCTTGTCTTTTTTAGCCTGATGGCATGCAGCAAGTATAACAAAATTACTTTTCCCAGATGCAGCAGGCCCATAAAAAAGAGTTATTATTCCTTTTTCATAACCTCCATCAAGCCAGATATTCAAATCCCTGCTTCCAGTCATGACTTTGCTGCCCTCTCCTTCGTTTGATTCCTTCTTAATTTCAATTTGTTCCATTATGCTTTATAATTTATTTTTAAATTTTAGTGCAGAAACGCCATGGCCGAGAATCGAACTCGGACTTCTCCTGGTAGGAGATACTGCTCATCAGGCAGCCCCGATACCATTCCGATCACCATGGCAGTTTCTGCACATGAAAATAAGCAGAAAGATTTATATAGTTATTCTCCTTATAATTATTAATTCCTGGTAGGATAAATCTGATACTTTTCCGGTCACACCATCATGTGACCAATTCTTTTTTAATTTCAATTTGTTCCATAATTCTTTCCTTGGTAATATACAATATTATAAATTGATTCTTAATTGATTAAGCGAGTCTGCATCTCATAAACCTCTTAACCATTTCATCTGAATAACCTATTGATTTTACAATACCGAGTGTGGGACAGATATCACTTATAAATCAAAATTAAATTATGCCAAACCATTC
>JBBSYU010000117.1:0-2531 GCA_038045105.1 Nanobdellota archaeon
ATATAAAAAGAACTATTAGCTATTCTAACTGTCCACCTAGAAGGGTGCACATCATATCAATTCCGGGATTAAGAAGCAGAATCTAATTAACATGAAATAAATATTAGTAATTCCTAAAACTAATAAGTTATGAAGAAGAGAAGCAAAAGTTATGAAATCAGATAATCTCTAAATAACCAGAAACTCTCACTTAATCAATTAATTCTCTCTTAAATTTTTCATAATTCCAATAATTCAATAAAATAAAAAAACAAAAAATCAATTATTCTTTGTATCTGTTAATTATCATTCCAGCAGCAACAATTATCAAAACAAGAGGTATCCATGGGATATTAACAATCCAATAACCCATATCATTCAAAAGCCATAACACAGCCAATACTAAAAGAATAACTGCAAGTGTTGGAAACTTTGGTTTGCTTTTTCTGAAAAATGCCATTTTATTTTCACCTCCTTATTATTTTATTTTTAATCAACAATTTTTTCCTATAGAAACCTCTATAGATGGATTATCTTTTTTAATGTCTTTTACAGTTGTCCCATTTTCATAAATAGCTAAGGAACGAATTCTTGAAGGAATAGTAATTGAAAGTGAATAACAATCTTTTTGATAATAAAAATTTTCTCCATTTTGGGTTTTATCTTTAAAAAACCATTGAGAATTTTTGAGGTATGAATCATATTTTTCTATAGTTGTGTTAAAATCATAAGATGGTATATAAGTACAACTTACTGCAGCATTACTTCCCATCATTCTATTCTTAGGAGTAAACAAGATATTTTCACATGTCTTTGTTTTGCTAAAGATAGGTATATCCTTAAAAACATTCTCTAAATCATATTTATCTTTTTTATCTTGGACTATTGGAACTATTAGAAATATCCCTGCAATAATGAGTATCAAAAAAATGATTATAAATAATATTTTAATGAGTTTCATTTTATCTATAAGTTTAAGTTTATATTTATCATAAATCCCTCGCAAGCAATGTCTTTCTCTGGTTTGCTTTTGCTCTTTCAATTCCTTTTTTCAGCATCCCCTCAACCTTTCTCTCAAGTTCTTTCTCAACTTCTTCAGCTACACTTGAAATCTGATTATCTGAATCAAGTTTTTTTACAATCTCTCTTATTTTGCTTTTGTTGATTAAGCTCATTCTAAAACAAGTATTTTCAATATTATAAATCTTTTTAATTATCAATATCTCAGTAATGTTAAAAAATGAAGGGTGATGCAGTGTATCAGTATAAATATTGATTTCCAAAAAATTCTTTCAGAAGAATTTTAGGGCACAGAAAATCCCACAAATTTTCTGCTGTGTTAAAACTTTTTTAAAAAATTTTGCAGATGAGATGATTAAGAGGTTTATGAAATAAGAGCAACTACAAACTCTAAAATCAACATAAGCCATAACTCTTAAGATGTTTACATTACTAATATTCTATGCTTTAACCCAGCCCAATCTCATCTTTAATATTCTTCATCCCATTTATTCCTAATGATAGGAATTCATCAAGAGGAATTCCAATATTCTCGCATTCCTTTATAATTTCCCTGTTGCATCCTGCTGCAAATGCTTTGTCTTTGAATTTCTTTTTTAACCCGCTAACTTCCATGTCACTTATCTTTTTTCCACGCATAATCGCATAAGCATAGATTAATCCTGTTAATGTTTCAGAAGCAGCAAGTGCAAATTCAACTTTCTTTTTTCTTTTCTTGTCTTTTAATCCAGCACATTCAAACCCGCATCCATGCGACACCACATTTGAAATAAATTCATCATCAAATCCAGCTTCTTTTAAAATTTCAGGTGCTTTTGTTAAATGCATTGTAACATTGTCTTTAGTAACACCCCAATCAACATCATGCAATAATCCAAGCATTGCCCACTCTTCTTCATCTTCTCCAAGTTTTTTAGCAACCTCTTTCATAATTGCTTCACTTTCTAAAAAATGATTCCAGTCACTAATATCTTCTTCTTTATTGTATTTTTTCAATAATTCAATTGCTTGCTCGCGAGAAATTGGAAGAGTCATAATATTATTTATTTTTTATTTTTCCATAAACCCAGCCGATAAGGACTCCTACTAAACCATAAATAATTAGGCTTAAAATTACAAATATGATAAGTTCTGTTCCGAGTGAGGGGCAATTATTAGATGCAACAACACTTGTCATCCAACCACCCATTACACAAGAAGGAAACAATATCATAAAAATAATTAATCCAGGTCCTGCTAAAATAGCTTTGATTAAATAAGTGCTACTGGATGCTGATTTTTCAATTGATAACCAATTTGTGAATATTATACTTATTATAAATAATATAATGTAGATTCCAGATGTAATTATTAATCCCTTCAGCCAGTAAGGCCAGTTTTTCCATGCCATTTTTATATTTCACCTTCCTTTTTTAATGTCCGAAATTAAACCACTTACTTTAGTAAGTGGATATTCTTTTAGTGTTTTAATTTCGGAGCATCCTAAAAACAAGTGCCAATCAAACCACACACTTTAGTGCAATGTCGTTTAC
>JBBSYU010000118.1:0-1834 GCA_038045105.1 Nanobdellota archaeon
ATAAAGCTTAAATAGCATATAAGCTTTACTAAAATAGAAGAATTCTCATAGGAGAATTCTCATAGGAGGTTTCTGAAGTGAAATCTTTTCAGACATTCGTGCATGAAAAGATTTCAAAGTTTTAGTAAGTGTAATAACCTTTTGAGTTATGCAGTGAGATGCGAGAGATGTAGATGATATACTAAATATATTAATCAACCCCCTACATAGCTGAT
Organism: Nanobdellota archaeon; assembly: GCA_038045105.1. Classification (GTDB taxonomy): domain Archaea; phylum Nanobdellota; class Nanobdellia; order Pacearchaeales; family GW2011-AR1; genus ARS1285. The sequence continues at coordinate 216 of JBBSYU010000118.1, forward strand.
AAAGTTATTGAGATACTAATAAAAATGAAAATTATTTTGACAGATGTCAAATAATTTTTTGAACAATTTCAAAAAGGTAAGTAATTATTGAAATACACTAGTATGAAATAACCTTTAATCCCGGGACTTTTTCAAAATGTTTTACATTTCTGGTAACTATTTTATTAACCCCATTTTTCAAGAATATTCCTGCTATCATGCAGTCAAATTCTCCAATAGGATTTCCTTTAGCTAATAAATTTCTAATTATTTCATTTGTTTTCTTGCAAGCATCTTTATCTAGATTCAATAGTATAATCTTGTCAAATAAGCTGTCATAATATTCTCCTTCTTCTAAATGTTTTTTGTTATTGAAATCCAATCCAAATATCAACTCTTGATAGTTAATTATAGTACTGCATAAATCTTCTTCTAAACTCTTAATTAGTTCAGATAATTTAAAATCATCTTTGAAAATATCTATTATTGTGTCAGTGTCTAGCCCTATCATTTCGCCTTTCCCTCAAATTTTTATTGAATCCTTCTCTGAATTTTTTCATGCCTTTTTCTTTCTCATCCCAGTCTATGTTTTTATCTTTTAAACATCCAAAAAATTTCATTATTGCTTCTTTGCTTCCCTTTCTATTGCATTCATTTTCTTTCATTTCTATCACTACATCAGAAAAGCTTTTATCCTTTCCTTTTAATGTCTTCAAAAATCTATATGCTTCCTCTGTTAATGAAATATTTATGTTTACCATATGAGTACATAGTATGAGTACTCATATTTAAATGTTTCTATGAACAAGGTTTAATGGTTCAGATTTAAAAGATTAAAATCTCTTTAATCTTTCTTAGTTTATCTTTCCAATTAGCATCAGAACTAATAATTTCTTTAATTCTATCTCCATAAATATTAAAGCCATAATCATAAAAATCCTGACAGGCATATTTTAATAAATGCTCTTCAAAAAGTTTATATCTCTTTATGTCATTAATTTTATTTACCCATTTTAAATAATTAATCTTAATATCTTTTTCAGAAATATTTTGAATAGGAACATTATCAAAGAAATCTTTTCCATGTAAAACAGACAGAGTTTTTAGTATAGAGTTTATAACAGTTTTCCATTCCTTTTTTAAGAAATAATCTAAATCCATATAATGCAAATCATGAACAAGAAGTGTATCTTTAGAAACATCTGGTTTTTTAACAATAGTTTTAAAAAATCTTACTTTAATTTTATTTTTAGAAAAATTATCTGAAAGATATTTTAGAAATTTTTTATGAGTTTTCAAATCACTAATACTAACTAAGTCTAAATCTCCAAAATCCTCCTTGCTATTGTTAATAGAACCAATAGTTCCAATCATTTTATATTTCTGAATATCCTCAAATCCATTAATAGAATCAATTAAGATATTTTTTATTTCATTTTTTTTCATATAAAAGATAATCTCTTATTACTTATAAATCCTTTTTTACCAAGTCCTGTAAGGTTTCTCTGGATTTTTATCTGGAAAAATTTTCCTTAGAAAATAAGTTATGAAATGTTTTATATCAACCCTATTCTCCTCAACATAATCATATACTAAATCTAAAATCCCGAAAGTTCTCATTATTTCTTGTCCAGAAATCC
>JBBSYU010000119.1:0-21123 GCA_038045105.1 Nanobdellota archaeon
TTTTCAATTAGTTCTTGAGCAGTTATATTTGTTTTATCCTTAATTGAATTTAGAAAGTTCTTAAGTTTGTCTTTATCTATTTCCATTATAGCATCTCCTTTATTTTCTTTTTTACTATTCGATTATATTTATTTGATTCCTTAAGAAAAAGCGACTTATTAAATTTATATTCGCTTAAGTCTATATTCTTCTTCAAATAAATCATATCTAAAAGAGTTTTTTCCAAACCACTAAAATAAAGAAAGACATTGTTTCCTGTTTTTTCTTTCTTTATATCAAAAAACAAAGAAGGCTTTAATTTAATAAAAAAGAAATTTGAGCCAGCTATCTTCATTGGCTTTGTTCTATTGAACTTATCGTTTATCACAATATTGATAGGAAAAACTTCATGAGTTAAACCAAGAAACTTTAAAGCAGTATTCAAACCAAAATACCATTTAATTCCCTTTTTCCCTAAGCCTAGAGCTAATAATTCATAAGAAGAATATTTTAAAGAATTTAATTTTTTTTCCTCATAACTCTTTAAATAGTAAACTCCTCTAAAAATAGTCACAAGATAGCCTTTATTTAGCATAACTTTTCTTAGTGTATCTTTATCAAAATCATACTTATTTGCCAAACTATCAAAATCTTTTCGTGTAAGGATTTTCCCTTTAGCTTCTCTTAAGATGGTGTCTATTTTATTCATAACTTAATTCACCTTTATGGGTGAAATGTAATATGATATATAAACCTTTCGTTTTATGCAAGAAAAGAGAATATGATTGTTTAAGATTAAGGTTAAACTCTGCAAAAATGAGCAGTTACGTGCTCCCAAAAAATTCAAAGAAATCTCATAAAATTATGCTGTTAACGCTCCCCGAAACAGATAGTTAAGTGCCCCCAGACCTCAGCCTCGATAAGGTTTTGGAGACTTGAACCTAAGGTTCGAGGACCCCACGAATCTTTTATCTCCTCATCTTCCTCTCAATCACCGAGTTTCGTAAGAAACTAGGTTTTAGAAAATTTCTTGAAGAAATTTTCTATATTCATCACCCTCTTCAACTTCACCCGTCTTACATTTCCATAAATTCCAGTCTTAATAAAATCACATCCAAATCCAATTGCTAAATCTGCAATTGTATTATCAAGAGTTTCTCCGCTCCGGTGAGATATTATAGTCTTAATTCCAGCAGAATGGGCAATCTCAATAACCTTTTTGACAGAAATAAGACTTCCAATCTGATTTGGTTTAACAATAATAGCATTAATAGAATGCAGTTTAATCGCTTTCATCAGGCGAGAAGGATTTGTTGCTGTTAAATCATCACCAACAATTAAACAACCTCTGCCAGCTTTCTTTAATAGTTCCCCAAACCCATTAAAATCATTTTCTTCTAATCCATCTTCAACATAAAATAAATTATATTTTTTTATTAGCCCAGAAATATAATTTAGCTGCGCATTTTTATCTAATCTTGAATGAGGATTTTTATAAACATAATGAGAATTTTTATAAAAACTTGAAGCAGCAACATCAATTCCAATATCAACATTGTAATTATATTCTTTTTTTATAATCTTCTTTACATTCATCATTAATTCCAAAACTTCTTCATTTGAAAGATTAGTTCCAAAACCTCCTTCATCATTTCTTTTTTTAATCCAATAACCAAGTAATTTTCCAGATAGTTTATAAGCAAGATTATTAATCTTAACACTCTCCCTAAATGTCTTTCCATCAGCTATAAAAAGAAATTCCTGAAAATCAGGTTTCTTTCCTCCTCTGCCAACAGAATGCAGCCCTCCTCCAATAGCATTTCCAACAGGGCGCGGAAATGCTACTATTCTTTTTTTCCTATCACGCAGAAATTCCCAAAGTTCTTTTCCATTTTCATAAGCAAGAGCTTTCAAAAGCGAAGCTTCAAGAGCAAAAAGAGAATTACCTCCTATTTTTCCATTAACTAATTTTTCAACAGCCCCAAGAAAATTAAATGCCTGCTCTGAATTTTTCACAACACCTCTTCTCTCGAGTATTTTATTAATATTACCAATATTTAGCCCATTTATAAAATCAATATCTCCTTCTAAACTAGAAGCATAACTCTTAGCCTCATATTTCCCAGTAGATTTTCCAGTAGGAGCAAAAGTAACAAATTTTCCGCGAGGAGTTTTAATACTAACACAAATTGTTTTTTCCTTCCGAGAGTCTAAAACAGCATAAGCACCTATTTTTTTGATTTTCATTTTTCCTCTTTTATTTTTTATTATTCAGTTTTTCTCCGAGGTCTTTTTTTAAAAGAGCTCTTGGTGTCTGTAATATCAGATGGCAGTTAAGGTTTAGAGTTTTGAGAATAATTATTAATCTCTAACTACTACCCAACTATCTCGATTTGTAACATTACCAATATTATAAGATAATAAATCAGAATATAAAAATGTTGTTAATGCATAGTATAAATAAGTTAAAACTCTGAAATCTTTCCAATATTCATTAAGGAAAGATTTCTAAATTTTAGTAAGTGTAATGTTCGAAGTAGTTATGTAAGATAAGTTTTAGTTAGTGAAATATAAGAAATAAAGATGCAAAATCGCTAAATAAATCAATTGCATAACTTCTGAAGAATTACTAACTACTGGAATAATAAAAAATAACCTTTAACGAAGTTTGGTTATATTCAATTTGTAAAAATTGGATAGACAGAGAATTTTTCAAATTCTCTGTATTTTTTGTAAGCACAACATCACCAATCATCAAAAATAATTTTCACCTAAAATTATTTTTAACACCAACACTCAGCCTAGGCCTTGAATTATTATTAATTGATTTAATAAAATACAAGATAATAACAAGTATGCCAATAACAAACCCAATTATTATTGTAAAAAATATTATTTTTGCAAATGTTGAACTTGAAGAGGTTCCTGTTCCAGTGCCAACAGCTCCAGAACTTCCACTAGTAGTTGAAGCAGATGTTCCTGCTGATGAACCAGATGTGCCAGTGCCTGTTCCACTACTTCCGCTGGAACCGCTTCCACTAGTTCCGCCTGATGTAGAGCCTGAAGTTCCACCAGGACATACTCCGCAATCCCAAGCACAATTTGAACAAGTTTCACCCCTGTTAGCATCACATATTTTATTGCGATTGCATCTTGCCACTCCTCTGCAAACACTATCATCACACCAATCAAAAATAGTATTAGAATTTGTGTCATTGCATTCAATATTTAAATAAGTAGCAGCGCATCTTGATAATGTTATATTACAATAATCAGTTACACAAGGATTATTACTTTGGCATTGAGTTGTATTTGTGCATGGGCATCCAATATTGCTATGTTGACACTGTCCACTAGAGCATGTATCTGTTGTGCAATTACTAGAATCGCTGCAATTTCTAGGAGTTCCAGTAACACAGACTCCTCCTGAACAAATATCATTTACAGTGCATCCATCACCATCCTCACATGCAGCACCATTATTATTGATTTTAGGAGCACATGTATGAGTTTGAGTATTGCATGTTTCATTTGTGCAAATATTGGAATCAGCGCAATCAGCATCTGAATTACAACCACAACCAGGTATAGAATTATTAAATTCATAAGAACATACTCCACTAACATTATTACACAAGTCTCTTGTGCAATCATCACCATCATCACAATCTAAATTAATTGTGCAGTTAAATGTTATGTCAGATTCACTTGCAACTTGTCTTTTAGTCAATGCATAATTCCATATCTTCACTTCATCAATTGAACCATTGAATTGTTTTCCAATATAAACATCATAATTATCTATGAAAAGACTCCCATTTACAATTCCAGAACTTTTTTCAGTTCCATTAATATAAGTTTTTGAAATTTTTCCATCATTAGTTATAATTACAGGATTCCATTGTCCTTTTATTATTGAATTATTAGGAGTATCATTAGCACCACTATTCCAGCTACCATTATCATGATATCTATGATGAATAAAACTATTATTAAAATGATACCATATATTATAATTTCTTCCTTCTCTTGTAACAATTCCAGCCCATTCATAAGAACTATTTAATTTAGGTTTAATCCATGCTGAAACACTATAAGCACGCAGTCTTAAGATAGGATTATCAGAAATTCTTACATAACTATCTTTTCCATTAAACTCTAGTCCCTGCCCAATTTTACCATCACTAAAAGTAGCTAAATAAACAGCCCCGGTATTTTGCTTTCCACTTAAATCATCTGCATTGCCTTCAAATTCATAGTGCACAACCAATGATTTATTAGCCTTTAAAATACATTCTCCACCAATACACTCCTCTCCGTAAATACATTGAGAATTATTCACACATGCTTTTATTCTTCTATATTCACGATTTATTTCATTATCACTCAATGCATAATTCCATATTTTTACTTCATCAATTGAACCATTAAACCATTTCTGACTAGGATAAGTTGACATATCAGCTCCAATAACTAAAGAATAATTATTATTGCCAATTAAAACTGTTTGAGGAGCAGTATAATTAAGAACACCATCAATATAAATTTTCAGTATATTTCCATTTGCAGTTGCTGAAATATGGTGCCAATTATTATCTAAAGCCCCTGTTGTAGTTATGAAATTAGTATCCCCATTTTTCCCTATTCCAAAACCAAATTCATTTATTGTATCACGCTTGCCAATAATAAAAGAAGAATTATATCCTTTATCAATAATACCTTCCCATTTAACAGGTATAGTAGATGGTTTTATCCACACAGAGATTGTCAGTCCTGGAAGATTGCTAAAATCAACAGAGTTTGACACATTGACATAATTATTTATTCCATTGAATTTTAATCCTTCTCCAATTCTTCCTGAATCTAAACTAAAAGTAGCTCCAGTCCCATAAACAATTCCATGATTTCCATTTCCACCCATATCATTTGCATTTCCTTCAAAAGGATAATATGCAATTAATTTAGGCATGCCTCTTGTAAGTTCTCTTTTTATATCCTCCTCGCTCAATGCATAATTCCATATTTTTACTTCATCAATTGAACCATTGAAACCTTGCCACCAAGTATCTACAGATTTTCCAATTCTAAGAGGCTGAGAACTAAAAATAAAATCTGGACTAATTTTAGTATTAATCAAATCCCCATCTACATAAAAATATGAATCTGAATTGCTAGTGAATGAAACAGCAATATGATGCCAGTTTCCATCATTTATTGAAGGAGAATCTTCAAAATCAACCCCTTGAGGTGAACTACTTTTAATAGAAGCTCTTATTAAACCCTGCCATTCGCGAATTCCAATTCCATTAGCTGAATCTGCTGAATCATGTTTTCCAATTATTTCATATCCATTACCACTAGAAATTTGATTTAGTTTTATCCATAATGCCCATGTTCCAGTATTAGAATTTAACATTGGATTATTTGGAATTTCAATATAATCATCTCCACTAAAATTATACCCCTGCCCTATCTTGCCTGTACTAAGCACAGCTCCATAATTAGTCCCGTTATTTCCATTTCCACTAGTATCATTTGCACTTCCATCAAATGGATAATATGCAACTAGTTTATTATTACTTACAATAATTCCGCTTCTAACAATAAAATTATCAAAGGTTGCATTTGGATTTTTAGGATGGCATTCCTGGTTCAATTGAGGGCCGCAACTAGTCCTGTTTGGAATATTATTATAAACACTTAATAGAACATACATATCAGAAAGATCACAACCAGTTTTGCTTGCAAATTTTATCCAAGTATTATTTTCCCATTGATAACCATTCATTATATTTCCAATTCTTTGTAATCTCCATTTTCCAGAACCAATTCCTGTTATTAGAACTGGTTGATTTATCCAATAACCTCCTTGAGTTGTCCAAGCTCCTGTCCAATAATTTCCTCCAGCTAACCTTGTAGTACCTAATATATAACTCTGTGGTTGATTATTTCCAGTACCTATGACTGCAATGCTTGTTGATGCAGCTGAATCATTAGCAAGTTGGTTAGTTGCATTAAAATCAACCTGAATATCAAAATTACCCTGCAAAGTCCATTTTCTTTCGCTTGAAACTCCTGATATTGAAAGAGCCTGAGGTTCTGCACTTGCATTGCATTTTAATTTTCCATTCTCAATATTAGCAGGATTATTAATACTATGCTGTACCCATTTACTAATATTAATTTTTGCAGCATCAAAATAATCATACAAAGAAAAAATAGTGACATTTGTAGCATTAATTTTATTTGTTTGGCTAACACATCCTGGTGTTCCAGCTAAATCAAATAAATTGCAATAATTATCAATCATTCCTATATTTTTTGCAGTGCAGTTCCAAATCAAATCCTCTCCAATATATTCGCTAATATTGCAAGCATTGGTTCCATGATATGCTTGAACACAGCCAAGCCAAGGAACCCCAAAATTGCATTTAATTTGGAATATACCCCCAAGATTTGCAATCTCAGGTGCATAAGATGAATTTAAAGGAAAAGGTGTAGATTCTGTCAATGGCTCTACCTGTAAAAATAAGAAATTCTTCAAACTATTTAATGATTCGCTGAATACATTTCCTTTTCCTTCTTCGCCTTTTTGTTTTTTCAAACCAACAGAATAAACAAAAGAAATAACTATGAATAATAAAATTAATACAATGATTATTACTAGAAACATATTAATCTTTTTATCTCTTTTCTTTCTCTCTTTTTTCATACATTTAATAGAAAATTATACTTAATAAATCTTTTTGAAACCCCCTTAATATATTTTTAATAATTATTAGTAATAATGTAAATTAAGAAATATTTATGAGAAACAATAAGTGAACTCAACAACAATCTCTCATCTAATCAACTTAACCAACTCTCAAAATTATATTATTATCAATTAATCTCCCCAGTCCTCATCAAAAAGCCCTAAATTTCTTCTGTTTCTTCTTCAGCTTCTTCAGAAGTTTCATCTTCAGGAGTAGCCAATTCCATTATCTCACCTTCTTCAGAAATCTCTTTTTCCTCTTTAATTTCTCCTGATTCAGTTTCTTTGTCTTCTGTTTTCTCCTCCTTAACTTCTTTTTCTATTTTAGCCTGTTTTTCAAGTCTTTCTCTGATTTCTTCTTCTGAAAGTTTTTTTATTGATTTTCCTGATTTTTTAGGCAAAGGCCTTCTAACTGTAATGGGAAGTACTTCTGCTTCAAACTCTTTTTCAGCAATTTTCAATGTATCATAATTTAATTCTTCTTCCTCTTCCTTTGTCATCTTCAATAAAACAGGAGCATCCATTGCTAATTGCAGGCTTCTTGCTCCAAGAATTCTCGCGATTTCGTATTTTGTGAATTTATCTTCAAATTTTTCCAGTATCATGTTGAATATTAGGTTTATTTATCAGTAATATAAAAATTTTGAAAGTTAGGGAATCTGTTGATTTGTTTTATCTCATCAACATCTTAGTCTTCTCTTCCATAACTTATCAGTTTTATACATTTCTAATATATTCTTTATATTTATATCTAAAATATAGGTTTATAAACCATGCGGTTTTATTTATTTCAATATTCTATATCCTTTAGCAGTTATAGCATCTGTTGTTTGTCATAACTTCTGATTTATAATTTGTATCTTCTCACAAACATTTTAATCCACCCATACATGACTTTCAGATTTTTGCATACTAATACTTTTATTTCTTCATCAGATGTTTTGTTTTCTTTTCAATTTCTTCAAATATTTTATCATAGGTTTTTTCAGCCTGCTTGATAATCTCTTCCATTTCATCAATTGAAATAGGGCTTATCCCGCCTTTCTGCATTGCATTAATCATCTTTTCCTTTTTCCCTGAAGAAATTGCAAGTGTTAATCTTGCGTCAGCAGCATCTTCCTCTTCTCTGTTAGGATCAATCAATAAACTATCTCCAATTTTATGGAAAGTCATTGTAAAAGGAACATGGTCTGTCAATGGAAGAGGTTCGTCTGTAAATTCTCCAAACTCTACTTTTTCCTCTTTCTCATTGTATTTTGGAAATCTTGCAAGTCTCATTGCAACAACAGCGCCAATAGCACTGGCATCCATTACATTTCCATCATCATTAATGCAATAAATATCAATCATTATGCTCCATACTTTTTCACCTTCTTTAATGCATAATTTTTTCCAGTCAACAAATCCGCTCTCTCTTATTCCTCTGTCAACAACTCTCGCAACTTCAATTGAATCTATCTGAGGAGGCCCTGATTCATATCTTTCTCCTGCTGTCTGTGGAAATTCCATCGAGGTTATCATTGTTCCTTCATCTTGATGGTCAGGATATGGTTCTTGAGTAGCCATTTTAACTCCGACAATAACTTCTGTTTTTCCTATTCTAACGCGAGCAGTTCCCTCTGCATTTATTGAAATCCCAGTTTCAATATGAATATCTCTAAAATCAAATGGTTTTCTTCCGTCAAGTCTTTTCCTATCTTTCAAAAGACTTATCATTCTTCGTTTGTTTATGTTAGGTAGTTGCATGTTATTGTATTCCTCCTGCTAAATAAGTAAATGCTAATCCAAAATATCCTAAACTTTTTGTAAGAGTCTCTCTATCTTGAGGAGGTTCTCTACTTACTCTCTGCAAAAAATCCGAAGCATTTTTTGGGTTTAATCTTTCTTCTCTAACGAGCTGATTTAAATTTCTCTGCAGAGCATCATAACTAAATTTGTATTTCTCTTGTAATTCAGAAACAGTCATATCTTCACAAATTTTTCCTGCTAATGTTAAAGCTAATTGTTCCAGTCCATCATCATGTAATGTTTTTTCCATCTTATTTCCCTTCATCTATCTTTTCTCCTTTCAATGCTCTCATCTGATAATCAAGTATTTTCTCGCAAGCTGCCTTGGCAGCTTCAATAGCTTCTTTAAATCTGTGAGTCTGAATTCTTCCATCTAATTGTAAATGTGTAATCTGATGAGTTCTTGACGTCATTGTAAATGGAATATCTGTTGCACCTTCTCCATCTTCATAATCTTCTTCTTCTTTTATAACATCAGTTACAATTTTATCATCAATTTTTCCAATTGAAACACTTGAAACCATTTCTTTCATGATAATTCCTGCTTGAGCAAGCGCCATTGCAGCAGCATTTATTCCAGCGCATCTTGTTGACGCATTAGCTTGAAGTATAAGAATTTCAACATCAATAACAGTTCCTGGAAATCTGGTTAAATCAACAACAGAAGCAAGCGCATTTCCAGCAACCATTGAAATTTCTTTGCTTCTTCTGTTTGGTCCTGGCTTTGCTCTTTCAGTAACAGAGAATGGAAGCATATTATAATTGCATCTTATAATTCCCCTGTCAGGTTCTTGCATATGTTGGGGATGTAATGGTTTAGGTCCATAAACAGAAGCAATTGCAACTGTTTCTCCAAATGCAAACAAAGCCGAGCCATCAGCATTAGGAATAATCCCAACTTCTGCCTTAATAGGACGAAGTTCATCGAATTTTCTCTTGTCAGGACGTTTTGTGTATGTGCTTGTCATTTTAATTATAATTAACTCTAACTCCTCCATTTCTTTCTAATCTTTCAAGTGCATAAGCACCTGATAATCTAATTCTAGCTATTTCCATTTGTTCCTCAGCAATTTCTTCAGGAGTTCTCACTCTATAAATATCTACTGAAGCTTGTTTTAAGCATTCACTTACAAATTGCTGTGTTTTCATATCCATTTTATCCAACTCTCCTTATTGTATATGTTAAATTTTGTTCATCTATTTGATGATGATAAACATGTTTCTTAACCAAGCGCAATCCCTGTGCAATCATAATTCCTGCATAAATTCTTAATGCTTGTGCATCTCTAAATTCAGGAAAATCTCTAAAATTTTCTCCAATATTTAAATCAGCAATTGCTTTTCCAATACAAATTTCTCTTTCTAAATCTTCTCCTACTCTTTTAGATAATGAACTTCCTGCTGTTTTTCTAGTATTTTGAATTGTTGCAGTTTGCATCTTATTTCTTTCCTCCAAGGAATTTTTCCACTTTTTCAGTCAATCCATGAGCAGAACTTTCTTCTGCAATTAATCTTATTGCTTTTTCAGCATTTTCTTCTCCTTCTGTTGTTCCCTTCAGCCATATAAAACCATTCTGCCCAACAGTAATCTCTGTTTTGGTTGAATCTTTGATTAAATTAATCATGCTTCCTTCTTTTCCAATCACTCTTGGAACTTTATGGGGATTTATCTTGATTAATCTTCCGCCTTCTAATTTTCCCAATCCTCTTGATTTTAATGTTAAATCAGCACTGCCTTTTTTTACATTCCAGATTTTTACAGCAATAACATCCCCAATGTTTGCAAATTCTCCAATGTCATTTCTGTTTATGAATCTTGGACATTCCATCAAAGGCAAAAATGCAGAATAAGGCCCTCCAATATCCATCATCCAGCCTGAAAAATTAATATCATCAACTCTTCCAATCACAGTATTTCCTCTACGCGGCTCAAAAACACCAGAAACAGGAATTATTTTTACAACTCTTCCTGAAATTTCAGCCAAGCCATATCTGTTTGAAACAATATCTCCTCCTTCCTTCCTTGTAAAATCTCCAGGAAGATAATCATCGCCAGATATAATAGTTTCTCCAGGAATTACAAGTTTCCTTTCCTTAGCAGAATATGATTCTCCAATATTCTCTGTTCCCATATTTTCTGATTCTGTATTTTCTATCATCTTGTTGTTACTTTATGTCTAAGCTCAATAGTTTTCCCTCCTAAATTTCTTTGAGCCATTCTTTGAAAAGTTTCTAATATGCATTCTCCAAGTTTATCACTAGGTTTATCATAAACTGCTCCTTTACCTCTCTCTTTATAATCAGTTTTTCCATTTTTTGTTCTTATTTTATATTCAGTCATTTTATTCCCTTATCTCTGAACTCAAGGCAGCCCCATGAGTTATTTTGTTTAATTTATCATAAAAATCCATCAACATACCATTTGGAATATTCAGGATAACTTCCAAGCTTCCGTCGTTTAACCAGTCTTCTTTTTCCTTGTGTTCTTGAATTAATCCATAAACTTGTCCTGTAAATTGAGCAGGAATTTTTATTTTTATTTTCTTTGTCTCAATTTTAATAGGAATTATTCTTTTTAAACCTTCCACTATCTTGTTTATTTGTTTATCAACCGAAACATTTTCAATTTTAACACCAGCTTGTTTTAAAGCAGATTCAATCATGTCAGGTGTAAAAGACCTGTTTGTCTGGGCATTGACAGAATTTTTAGAAAGAAAATCAACAACCTGTTTCTTCCTGTTTTCAAGTGCTTCATCTCTGAATTCCTGAGTTACTTCAATTTCTCCTTTTCTGATTATTCTATCAACAATAACATTTAATTCAGTTGTTCCAAATGAAAGTTCAAGCTCTGCTTTTCCAGCTTTCATTCCTTTTTTCAAGTCAGTATAAATAAAATTATCTCTTATTACATCAGTTATAGAAACAGAAAGCCCTTTCCGCAATTTCATTGCAGAATCCAAATCCACCATTGTCTCAAAGTCTAATTTTCCAACTCTTAATCTTGCTGTTGTGTTTGTCATGGTTAAATTTAAGAAGCTACTCTTAATGTGTCTCTTCTTACCTCCGTTAGTTCATATTGAGTTAATAATTCTAAGGAAGCCCATGCATCTTTTATTGCTTTTTTAGTACCAGTTATACTAATTTCTTGGAAATGTTCTGCACAATCTAATAAAATTATTGCACCAGAATTATGATAAAGTGCCAAAGATGCCCACCTTAAAGGACAATTTAAATTAAAATCAAATTCACCTGGTTCATTATAATTAGCATGGGTAGAAAGATAAAATGTTCTATAATCAGTACTAACAGGTTCAAATTTCACTCTTTCTATATTTTCTTTTAATCTTAATTCATATTTTTTAATGTCTGTCATCTTAATATTTCTTTATCTCTTCCATCTTTAATTTTTTAATCCTGCCTTTATCTTTCTCAATATAACCTGCATTGAATCTGTTAATATCAAATTTATTTCCTAAAACTTCCCTGAAAATTTCAAATGCCAATTTCAATCCATCTTCAATTTTCATTTCCTTTTTGTATTTCTTTCTTAATATTTCCTTTATCTTTTCATCATTCTCTCCAATTGCAATTGCATTATATTCATAATAATTTCCAGTAATGTCAGAAGTGTATAGTTTTGTATCATCGCTTTGTTTTCCAGCAATCATCAGGGCAACTCCAAAAGGCCTTACCCCTGGATGTTGCGTATATTGCTGTTGAATGTCAGATATTTCTCTTATAACAGATTCAACTTCAATTGGAGAATCATAAGTAACTCTATGCTGTTGTGCTGTTAATCTTGAATGATTGATTAATAATCTTGCATCACTTAAAATTCCAGCAGCGCTTGCCATTATATGCTCGTCAATTTCATGAATTTTTTCAGCAGATTCAGGAATAATCAGGCTGTCTTTGAATCCTTTGTCAGCAACAATCACAACTCCATCAGAACAATTTATTCCAATGCTTGCACTTCCAAGTCTGACTGTTTTCTCTGCATATTCAACCTGCAGAATAAGTCCGTCAGGTGAAAACATAGTTGCGCTTCGGTCATATCCCATTACTTGATGTTGCATATCTGGTATATCCATTGTTTTTGCTCCTAATCATAGTATTTATCCCATGCCAAAGAAATAATAAAAGAATTTCTTCTTTGGATATGAGACACACTCATCTTATCAAAAAATTGTAGGAAAAAGGGGTTTAAAAAACTTTCGAAGCCTAAATTTTAATGTATTGGTGATGTGAAAAATTGAGAAATGTTTGGTTAATTGATTGAGCGAAAGCTTCTTCATTATTACTAACTTTATTTTTATTTACATGTCCAAAATGCTCTTTGTTAACGCTATGTGACTTTAGTCCGTAGATACCAAAGGCATTTTGGAGCATGCTCAAGAACTCACGCTCTGGAATTTATTCCAGAGTTCTTGACACTAGTAAATATCAAAAAATTTATTCTTGGACTATGGACAGAATAAATTATCATATTTATCTGAATTCCTATTTTTAATCTTATAGAACAATTTAAATATAAGTTATTCTTATGAACTTCAAGTAAAAATCACAAGAGTGATTACTAATATGTCAACAGCGACAATAGAGGTGTTACAAAATGTTGCAAGAACCTATGGTGGTTCGCATAATTCTCCCCTTGGAAGATGTATCTATAACCTAAAACTTATACAAAAGATTCCTCTTGTAGGAGATACAGAAACTAAATGTGGTAGAATGTGTAATGGTTCTAGCAGACTTAATGGTTCATTAAATCTATGTGATTTTTATACTGATTCTCAATTTTATTTTTTAGAATTTTGTGCATGGCACGTGAGGGCAGATAGAATAAGAGTTAGGCATGAATTTTTAGGGGAAGATGATTTAAATCCAGATGAAGAAAGATGTTTAAATTGTCATGCTACATTAGAGCAAGGATGCAGTGGTTATGTTAATGTACGGCATGTTGTAGATGAAATATGTGCAAAAAAAGCCCATCTTGAAAATGAATTAAAAAGAGGAAATTTGCCTATATTAGAACAATATAAGGGAGA
This sequence comes from Nanobdellota archaeon, assembly GCA_038045105.1. Classification (GTDB taxonomy): domain Archaea; phylum Nanobdellota; class Nanobdellia; order Pacearchaeales; family GW2011-AR1; genus ARS1285. Next base: position 13,567 of record JBBSYU010000119.1, read on the forward strand.
TGGTTGCGCTGGCTGTCCAGGAGAATCACAAGGCCCACATGATTGTCAGGGTTCTTCAGGATATTGCAGTATGAGAGAATTGTATGAATTTTGGAAAATATTTCCACAAACAAAACCTGCAAGCCAAAATCAATTAGTTACAATAGCATCTTAATCTTTGATATCACCCTAGCTTCTTCAATGTCCCGCTAATCCTAATAATCTTCAAATCCTTTTTGCTCATTAAAAAACTTGCCCGTATTTTATCAACAGCATTTCTATTAACAGCAAGGATAATTCCTGAATCTGATGAATTTGAACTTTTTAAAAATTGCACACAAGCTTCTGCAAATCCCAAAACACCAATAAATTCTAGTATAGTTTCCTCTATATTCTTCCTGTCAGCGTCTTTTCCTTTAATTAAAAGATACCTTTTCTTTTCCCTGTGCGATGGTTTTAATAATCTCATAGTTAGTATTGGTTTCCGAAAAATCTTTTAGATTTTTGGGCACAGAAAATCCTTAAGATTTTCTGATGTGTTCAAACTTTTTAAAAAAGTTTGAATGGTTTCATTTTATTTTTTTGGTAATAAATAATTTTATCAGTTATTTTATCTGTTGTTTTGTTATAGCCTCTACATTTCATAAATTTCTTCTGATTTATATTCTTCGCTTCTCACAAACATTTTAATCTTCTCATACCTAACTCATCAGATTTTTACATTACTAATATTTTATAAATATAATCATTTTAATTCTTATTTGTTTTATCTTCCCGCAAGATAGACTAGTAATATTATTAATAGTATCAAAAGAATTATAGGCCAATCCCTAATTATAAATTTCATAAATTTATTCATTTTTATAAAACCACCTTTTTATGTATAATAAGAATAGCAGATTAATGTTTATATAGATTACTACATAAAGCAATGCTTCAATAAAACTAAGTCTCTTAATTTGATAAATATAATAAATCATAGCAAACAAGACTCCTAAAAAAGTTGAGAAAACAACCATTGCGGTTGACATTTCCATAATTTTATTATTCATATCATCTAGATTTTTTAGATTTCATTTCTTTAAATTTTTCCTTCAACTCTCTTTTTGCCATTTCTTTCTTACTTAAATAATTCTTCTTAATTAGTATGACAATTGCTATCGCAACAGCAATCAATACAGCCATAAAAATTATATTCTCCATTTTTCTTAACTGCCTAGTTAAAAAAGAAATATTTCCTTCAATCTCTTTTTTTGTAGTCTCATTTTCTTCTATCTTGCTCGTTGAACTTTCAACAGCCTTTCCAGTTAAAGATAATTTTTGTTTTGAAATTTCCTCATGAATTATCTGGATTGTTAATCTAGCTTTGTTATTTTCAATATTCTCCAGTTTAACATATAAATCATAATAATTAGCAGAAGTTAAATTTAATTTTGCACTCTGTCCAATTCCAAGCAAGAGATTAATAGGATTACTTCTGATTGTTATATTAATATAATTTTGTTTTACTTCATTTAATGTTAAACTATGTTCTCCTGCCTTGGAATCAAAAAATGTAAACTTTATTCTGTCATTTTTATCCAGACTTTGTGTATAACCATTAGATAATTGTTGAGCGCTAGGGACATAAGTATCATAGCTAGCTCCTCCACCACCTCCTCCACCACCTGTGTTTTGAATAACAACACCACCAGAAGTTGTAAAACTATAAGTTCCATTTGCAATGCAATTTTCAAAATTATCACAGCTTGTTATATTATAATAATAAGTTGTTGAACTTGATAATGAAGTTAATGATGCTGAATGGCTTGTTGTAAAACTTACATCACTTAGATTATTCCCCAATTCTTGTGTTAATCCATAATTCAAAGAATAATTTGCATTCTCATCTGTTATCCATGTTATTGTTGCAGAACTTGAACCCGCAGAACTTAAAACAGAGGAAATAATTGGATTTGTTTTATCATAGAAAAGAGAATAATTATTATCCGCAAAAGAAAACAAAGAAACATTATTGTATGTTTTGCAATTCCAGGTATAGTTTCCTTCATAACTTAAATTATACTGAAAACTAGAGTCATTAGAAATTCCAGAAATAATTTTAGTTTCATTATAAACAATATCTCTAGTTAAGTTCCATAAATAAAATGTTATATTTATAAGTTTAAATATAGAAGCTGTTCTTGAAGAGCAATTAAAATATGTCTGATTCTGATTAGTGTAAAAATTATTTGAAGGGCTGGATAATGAAACACTCAAATTTCCGATATCAAGGCTAAAATTAGAAACAGCAAAAGAAGAATTTCCTTTTGCATCATAAGCAAGACAATTCCATTTATAATTTCCATATGAAAGATTTTGAACAAGAACATTTAATTGAGTAAAATTTCCAGATGTTTGGTTTGTATAATTATAATAAAGAGAACTTGAATTCCATAAATAAAAAGTTAAATTTCCAAGCAAAAGATTATCAGTCGCATTGCAGACAAATGTCTGATTATTTAAAGAATTTACAGTATTATTAGCAGGAGAAACAAGACTTACATTAGGAGCAATGCTGTCAAGAGAAATAACAGCTGAATAAATATTTATTCTTGCAAAATTAACTCCAGTTGAAGAATCATAAACAATTTTTCCAGTTGAATTTAAAATATTTCTTATTTCCAATGGAGAAGGTATTCTGTTTTTCATCAATATGAATGCCTGTCTGACAATTGCAAAAGCTCCTGCAACATGAGGGGCAGACATTGATGTTCCGCTTCTTTGTTCGTAATTTCCTGTGCTTTTTGTTGAATTAATATTTATTCCGGGAGCCATTAATTCAAAAAGAATTCCTCTTTGAAAACTAATACTATCTCCTGAATTAACAGCGCCTATTGCTGTTGCATTTTCAACACAGGCAGGAGCAGAAGGCCCATCTGTATTTGTTACTGAAGGACAGCTTCCAGAAGGCCCATTTCCAGCAGCAACTACAACGCTTATATTCTTGGCAATTGCTGAATTAATTGAAGAAGCGCTTGAATCATCATTGCAATACGTATTGTGATTAGAGCAGTCACCAAGGCTCATGCTGATTACAGAAATATTATAAACAGAAGAATTGCTTACACACCAGTTAATTCCAGCATTTAAATCACTCCCAGTGCCTGTTCCAGCAGAATTTAATATTTTTACTCCAATTAAATTAGCGCCAATAGCAACTCCATTTATTCCTCCTGAAGCAGCAGCAGTTCCAGCCACATGAGTTCCATGCCCATTGTCATCTCCAATAGAGCAATTTTCAACACATGTTTTTCCAACACAATCTACAACACATGTTTTATTTTTTCCAATTAAATCAGGATGAGAAAAATTAATTCCAGTGTCAATAATGCATATTGTTTCATTGATTCCTGTTAAATTAATGCCTGAAATAGTCAAACCCCACGCAAGTGTTGCATTTATAAAAGGAACAGAATTCTGCAAAAAAGCATGTATAGGCTTATCAATCTCAACGGATTTTACATCAGGATTATTTTCCAGTTTTTCTAAGTCCTCAATAGAAACAGAAACAGCTATTTCCTTGTCAAATTCATGCTTCACACTTTCTCTTCCAATATCAGCTTTAATTTCTTCTTTGATTTCTTTTCTCTCCCTTTCTATTTTTGTATCTTTTATCTCAATAACAACCCTTGTTTCATTTATATTTTCAAGAATTTTGTAAATATCAGGGTCTATTTTTTCATCAGAAGCATCCTTAGAAGCATATTCAGCAGCAGAAACATAAATAATATTTAAAATAAGAATATTAATTAATAATATCATTCCAATAATTAAAAATTTCTTATCCATATTAGTTTTCTCCGAGGTCTTTTTTTAAAAGAGCTCTTTTCATGTCCAAGTTTGATTTTGTTAAAACTTTTCTAAAAAGTTTTCCTCTTTCCCATATAACCTTTTTTATATCTTCTATTTTATTCCAGTATTACTTACAACAGCACATTTGCCATTAACACATCCACAATGCCCTGCACCGCAGTCCAATGGCCCAGAGCAATCCATTGTGCAGAACATTCCCTTGCAATCAGGTTTCTTATCAAGGGTAACACATTTATCCGCATGACAGCAGGTTGCAGCAACACAATCATTATCAACCTCACATTCTTTTGTTATATTATTATCAGAATTTTTACTATTTTTAGCTAAAAAATAAATTAATCCAATAAAGAATATAATCAGAATAATGATTATCCAGAATAATTTTTTATTATGTGAAACTTTACCTCTTAAAGTGAACATTTGAAAATAAGGATTATTTTCATTATAAATAAATTTAATATTAAGATTATCACTTCTTTTTACCATGAATAATTCAAGGAAAACATGTATAAAAACATTATGTAGATACATTTTTAAATTATCCTTTCTTTCATTTTTAATAAAAAGAGAAAATTTGTGTACTAAAATGAGAATTTATGGAATTGGCGGTTTTGATGAAGTAGGAAAGAACATGACTGCTGTTGAATTGAAAGATGATGTTTTTCTTTTTGATTGTGGTTTATATCTTCCTCCAATAGTTGAATTAGAAGAAGCAGAGAGAGTTTATACTGAAAAAAGATTAAGGCAGATAGGAGCTGTTCCTTCAGATGATATTTTGGACAGCTTTGGCTTAAGAAATAAAGTAAGAGCAATTCTTCCAAGCCATGCTCATCTTGACCACATAGGTGCAATACCCTATCTCGCCCAAAGATATAATGCAGATGTAATAGGAACACCATTTACAATAGAGGTTCTCAAGACACTTATTTCAGATGAAAAAATTAATTTGAGAAATAAATTAAGAGTTGTTCAGCCAAATTCTTTCTGTTTTGTTCAGGGAAAGACTAAAAAATATAAGGTAGAATTCATTAACATAACCCATTCAACACTCCAGACTTCAATGATTGCTCTTCATACAGATGAAGGAATTGTCCTCTATGCAAATGATTTCAAGTTTGATAATAATCCTATTTTAGGAAAAGCTCCTAACTATGAAAGATTAAAAGAAATTGGAAAAGAAGGAGTAAAGGCAATGATTGTTGATTCTCTTTATTCAGGTGATGAAAGAAAAACAGCAAGTGAAAAAGTTGCCCGTTCATTGCTTGAAGATGTTCTTCTAACAACAACAAATGAAGGTGCAGGCTTGTTTGTTACAACATTTTCTTCACATATTGCCAGATTAAAATCTATTGTTGAATTTGGAAAACAGCTTAACAGGAAAATTGTTTTTTTAGGAAGAAGCTTAAACAAATATGTTGCTGCAGCAGCAAGAATTGACATGTGCCCTTTTATTAAAGACATAGAATTAGTTAGTTATAAAAATCAGGTTGCAAGAAAATTAAAACATATTAATAAAAATAGAAAAGAATACATGATTGTTTGTACAGGGCATCAGGGAGAACCAGGAAGTATTTTAGACAGATTATCAAAAAATAAATTACCATTTCAGTTTCAAAACAATGATCATGTTGTTTTCTCTTCTTCTGTAATTCCAACCAAGATTAATATAGAAAACAGGGAAAGATTAGATGACAGATTAAAAAAAAGAGGAATAAGATTATTCAATAATATCCATACAAGCGGCCATGCCGGAAGAGAAGATTTAAGAGATTTCATAAATATGATTAATCCCCGACATATAATCCCTGCTCATGGAGACCATCAGAAAATAGCACCCATGGTAGAGCTTGCAGAAGAATTAGGATATAAAAATAAAAAAAATGTTCATCTAATACATGACAAACAGAGATTAGATTTTAATTAGCTAATTAAAATATAAATAAATAAATTAAAATATATCAGTAATATAAATAATAGAGAAATGTGGGAGATTAAGATTGGAGTAAAAAACTAACTCCAACATTTATGTTGGAGAAAATATTTAGGTTAGTTTTTCACTCTAAATCCCCAAATCCAAAATCAAATCCGAAGGATTTGGTGATATTGATTAGTGTGCAGGAAGTTATGAAAAACTGAAACCATAACAAATCAACAAATGCCATAACTTATAAGTCATTTATGATACTAATAAATTAAAAGTATCAGTAATGTCAAGAACTCTGGAATAAATTCCAGAGCGTGAGTTCTTGAGCATGATCCAAAATGCCTTTGGTATCTACGGACTAAAGTCACATAGCGTTAACAAAGAGCATTTTGGACATGTATAAAACTTGATGAGAGATGATGAGGGGATTAAGAGGTTAAGTAATAGCATAAAAAGAGATAAGAATCAGATGCCTTCGCTTAATCAACTAATTAAACAACTCTTAAAGTTTTCACAATTCAAATAGAATAAATATCAGTAATATATGAAGCTTGATAAAATATAAAAGGATAGATTAATATGCTTATGAGTATCAATATCTAAGAATCAAAAGCCAAATCTCAATCAACAGATGTAACATCTCTTAAGATTTATACAATTCCAATAAGATATTAATATATAAACAGCAAAGAATAAAAATACCAGATAATCAGCAATAATAAAAAAAATGGTAAATGATGAAATATTAACAGCTTTGAAAAATGCAATTAATCATGGAGAATCATTGGATTTAGCAGTGAATGTAATGATTAATTCTGGTTATAGCCCTAAAGATGTTAATGAAGCAGCGCAATTTCTAGGGCAAGGAGCTACATCATACATGCAGCCAAAACCAGATGAAAATCTGGCAATGCCTTCTCAAAAAAATTTTTTTGGAAATATAGTCAGAAAACCAGTTTTGCAGCAACCCCCTCAACAAATAACTCCACAGGCACTACAATCATCATTCCCCTCAGAACAGCCTCAAAAATTCTATCAATCTCAATCTCAGCAGCAATTCCAGAGAATGCAGACACAGAAAGCATATATCCAGCAGAATCCAAATGCAATAAAACAAAACATAAGTTCAGGAAGAATTATGCCTCAGATGAAGAATCAAACACAGCAGCTTAGGCAATTTCAACAACCTCAACAACCCCAGCAATATGCCAGACAACAACCCCAGCAATATTCTTATCAAACAACTCAAGCAGCACAATCAACTTATCAGCCAACTTATCAGACAACACCTCAGCTAGTTCAAGAACAATCTCAATTACAGCAAAATAAAGAATATCCAAGTTCAGGCTATGCAAAAGAGATTATTTTATTAATCATCCTATTAATCCTATTAGGAGCTCTAATTGCAACAATATTGTTTAAAGGAAAGATCCTAGATTTCATTCAGACTTTTCAAGGTTTTTAAAATATATTAGTAATATGAAGAATTAAGATGACAAGAGGTTAGGAAGAAGTTTGTTAAGGAAGAGCATTAATAAAAAACTAATAACTCGCGATTAACAGATGCCATAACTGATAAATCATTTATGATACCAATAAATAATATCAGTAATGTAAAAAACTTGATGATATATTGATGAGGAGCAGAAGTTATAAAATCAGATGCCTTCACTTAATCAATTAACTAAACAACTCTTAAAGAATATACAATACCAATATAAAGTATTAGTAATCTGCTTAATTGAGAAATGTTTATAAGAAGATTAAGATGTTTTTATAAGCATGCATAATCAATTAAT
>JBBSYU010000120.1:0-5385 GCA_038045105.1 Nanobdellota archaeon
TGAGCAAAAATAGATTGAGCCGAGAGTAAGCGAGGTGAAAGTAATGTTAAGAATTATTTAGAATCAATATTATTCACTTCCATTTCCGCCCTGGTCTAAATCTCCTCTTGAACGAGCATCTTCCATATTTCCCTGAATTGCCTTGAACATTTTCTGCCCCCAAACAGCAATTCCGCACCTGTCACAAACTTCCAAAGCTCTTCCCTGAGGAATCTGGCATTTGCAATAAGTACATTTTGACATTTTATTGTCTTTTTCCACCTTTTTTGATTAATATAAAATAATCTATTATTGAAGTTTATAAAACTTTGTGTGAAATGTGAAATATATAATAATTTGAAGATTATTCAATAACAACATTTATAAATAAAAAAATATTCTCTTTATCATGAAGATACAATATATATTTTATACTGTAGGCATTATATTCATTTTTGCATCAGTCTGGTATTTTGCAAGAGAATTTATTAATGATTTGCCTGATCCCATTAAACTTATACTTTTGATTGCAGCCACAATAATTTCTTTTATTGTTGCTGAATTTTTAAGAGTAGGAGAAATATAATGGTATTTTATCCAATATTGGGCTGGGGAGTATTCTGGATTTCTTTAATAATAGGAATAATATTATTTATAAGTTTTAGAAAAGTATATCCTATAATTTATCTGATTTCTGTTGCATTATACATTTTCACAGCAGGATTCACAATAGATGTGTTTAATTTTGAAAAATTAGGCATATTGACAACCCTTATAATTTCAGCAGTTTTGTTTATGGTTCTTGGGTATTATTTTTCAAGAGTTATAAATTTTAAACAATTGAAAAAATGAAGAATATTGTCTATGCAGTTATAATAGGAATTTTAATTCTTGTAAGCGCCTTATCTTTATTATTTTATTATACTCAGGAGTTTTCTGAACAAATCTCTTTTTTTACCTCTCTAAATTATCATGATGTAATTTTCAAAACAGGTAAGAGCAATAATCCTATTTCAACTTATCTACAGTCTGCAGAAACTATCTTAGGAGAGATAAATCTTAAAAATAGCGGATATTTCACTGAAAAATATAAGTTTCCTCAATTATTTGGATGTATGAACATAAAACAAGGTTCTGATGAAAAAAAATTAAAAGTAGAAATACAAATTGTTTCCAAAGAAGATATAAATAAATATGAATATTACAATCGTGAAATAAATATCCCTGTTGGAGAAAATAAATCTTATAATCTAAAAGCAACCTATAATGGAGGATACGACACACCTATAAGCTTATTCTCCCCAGACAGTTCAATATCCCTGGATATTTTTAGACCTCCTCAAAAAGAATCAAATCCTCTGGGAGAAAACTATTATTCAAATAATTATTATGATTGTAATAATCTCCAAGATTTGAAATCTATAGCAACAATACCCATAGATTTAACAGGCATGCCTAGCTTAGAAAATCCAGTTATTCCCGCAAATCCTATATAGATAAAACAAGTTTTTCAAATTTAATATTTCATTCATACCTCAATGTATCAGCAGGCTTTATTTTTGAAGCCTGCCTGGATGGGAAAAACCCAGAGAAAGAACCAATTAAAAATGCAAATAATAAGCATCCAACAATCAAATACCAGGGAAATACAACCTGCAATAAATTTGTTCCAAGCTGTTTAACAGCAATATATTCAATTAATTTTCCAATTCCCATTCCTAATAAAATTCCAAGAATACCTCCAACTAATCCCAACAACCCTGATTCAATAACAAAAATCCAGAGAATATCAGAGTTCTTGGCTCCAATAGATTTCATAACTCCAATTTCTTTTGTCCTCTCCAGAACAGAAGTATACATTGTATTTGCAATTCCAACAGCACCAACCAATAGAGAAATTCCAGCAACACCTAATAAAAATGCAGTTATTATATTTAAAACATTTGCAAAACTATTCAAAAGTTCTTCAGGAGTTAATATTTCAAAATCTCTTGTTTTTTCAGTCAGTCCCCTCAAATTCAATAATTTTCTTTTAGTATTATCTGCTACTTTTTCAATATCTTCTCCAGGTTTAATCTGGATTATAATCTGGTCAACCCTGTCAGGAACATTGAATAGATTTCTAAAATCATCCTCAGACATGTATACTAATGCATCATCAGTAGGGCTTCCAATGCTTTTTAAAATTCCAACAACCTTGAATTTTTTTCCATTTACAATTATCTTGTCCCCTGCCCCTACAGGTTTTTTAAAAAAGTTTTCCTTATATCTGCTTCCAAGCATTACTTTTCCTACATCTGTTTTTTTCAAAAATCTTCCTTCATCAATTTTATAACCCCCAGATTCAACTAAAAGATCCACTGTATCCAGAGGAAAACCCGCAATCATAAAATATTTTGATTCATCATTAAACTCAATTTTTGCATTTCCAACTATATCATATGTTACTCCTTTTATTCCATTTACTTTTTTTATTATATTAATGTCTTTTGTTGTTAATTCAACAGCTCCTCCGCTTCCAGGAGCGCCGGCCTGTCCTCTTGGCATTATAAAAAATTTATCCGAACCTAATTGCTTAAACTGCTCTTTTACAGCAGCATCTAATCCAAGTGATAAGCTGATAAGAACAAAAATTGTAGCAATAGCAATGAATATTCCAACTATTGTCAGACTGCTTCGCAGTTTTCTCTTCCTTAAATTTCCCAGTGCGAGTTTAAAGTAATCTTGTATCATGCTGAATTCCTTTTTAATTTTTTTAATCTTCTAGTTTCTCTCTTTAATTCTCTTTTTAATCTTCTAGATACATATAAATCATCTTCACTTGGATCTCTTGGAGCTAATAAGATTTTGATCATATGCCTGTCAGTGGGATTTTTTTCAGAGAAAATTACTCCATTAAAAAGAATAAGAACATTAAGAGGATTTTCAATAGTGTATGTTGATAAAGCATATAAGGGAGTATATCTCAGTTGTTTAGCTCTTTCAAAGTGAGCTCTTTCATGAACAATCAATTCTTCAATCTCTGTTTGAGGCAGATTTGTTTCTCTAAGTCCTCTTGCATATTCTTCAACACTTGAATATCTTTTATGTTCAATCATTTTTAACTCCTCAAAGCATCCACAGGCTTCATTTTACTTGCTTGATAACTTGGAATTAATCCAGCTAAAATTCCAATAAAAAATGAAAAACTTATAGCACCAATTAACAAAGGCCAGGATATTGTTATTGTGATTATGTTTTCTCCAAAATAACTATTTGCGCTAAATGAAACAAGATAAGACAGAGATAAACCAAAAATAGCGCCTGCAATTCCTCCTATTAACCCGAATAATCCAGACTCAATAACAAATAATTTCATTATATCAGAATTCTTAGCGCCAATAGCTTTCATTGTTCCAATTTCCTTTGTCCTTTCTAAAACAGAAGTATACATTGTATTTGCAATTCCCACACCTCCAATAATCAAGGAAATAGAAGCTATTCCAACAACTATAATATTGATTATGTTTAATATTGTATTTATTGCAGCCAATGACTGAATAGGAGTTTGGACTGAAAAATCTTCCTCACCTATTTTTTCTTTTCTGTCTTTTCTAAAATCATTTTTAATATCATTTGCAACCTTATCAATATTGTTCTTATTTTCAACTCTAACAACAATCAAATCAATCTCATCTCCGATATTAAGAGTTTTTTTCATGTCACTTTCCAGCATCATTACAACGCCATTCAATAAAGCAGAACTTCCTGGTTTTAATATTCCTGCAACTTCAAATTCTTTTCCATGTATTGTTATTTTAGAGCCTATTTCAATTCTCTTATCAAACACATTTTCTGATGCAAAATTACTTCCAAGAACAATTTTTCCTTTGTCATTTAACCCTATTAATCTTCCCCTGTCAATTTTTGTATTTAGATTTTGATAAATAAAATCTAATTTTTCCTTATCATCAGGAAGGCTTCCAAGATAACTAAACTTGACTTCCTTGTTATATTCAATTTTTATAATTCTAATCAGTCTAGGAATTACAATCTTAACTCCTGGAACAGATTCGATTAATTTTAAATCATGTTCTGTTAATTTTTTTACAGCAGTGCTTCCAGGAGGCCCAAAACCTGTTTCTGCATTTTGCACAGTAAGAGTATCAACAGACAATGCTCCAAATTGCCCTGTTATTGCAGTACGCAGCCCATCACCCAAGCTAATAAGTGAAACAACAGCAGCAATACCAATAAAAATTCCAAGAAGAGTAAGCCAGCTTCTTAATTTTCTTTTCTTCATACTATTCACTGACAAAGAAAATAAGTCTGTTAGCATGTTTGCTCCTAAAAAGTTCAGTATTCAGAACTTTTCCTTCTTTTGTTCCTGATAACTCTGTATAAGATAAAAACAAGTATTAAAGTAATAATTCCAACAACATAATAAAGAGTATTGCTTTTAGTCTGAAGCCCAAGGCTTTGAGCCTGTTGCTTATTGTAAACTTTTATCTGAACATCATAGCTTTGAGTATATTCTTTATTTGTTATATCCTTATATGTTAATGTAACAGGAATAGTAACAGTATTCAAAGCATTATCTTTGAAAAATAAACTAAAATCAGCAGTCTGGAAATCATTGCTGTCCACATCACCAATATAAACATTTTTCTGAGAAATAACATCATAGCTGGTTGAGCTGTCTATTGAAATATCTAAAAATTTAACATCAGCAAGTCCTTTGTTTATTATTTTTAATGTAATCTTATTATTCTGTCCTTTTAATAATAATCCATCTTCAGCTTCAACATTAAGTATAGGCACTGAATTAATCATAATGCTTATCATAGATTGTTTTGTTTTCACAATGCTGTTTTCGCTATATTCTATTTTTACAGGAATTTTATAAATCCCTGATTTAGCATCATTCAGCGCAATTATCTGAAAACTAGCTTGCCTTGATTTGTCAGAATCTAATTCATCAACATTAAAATCACTTCCAGAATTAAAAGGCGCAAGAGGAAGATTTGTAAAATCAAGTCCAACAGAAACATCAGCTATATCATTCTCACCATTGTTCTTTACAACTAGACTTACCTGTGCTGTTTCACCAGGTGCAATACTGTCAGGATTTGTTGAAACAGAACTTATTGTAAGTGCAGAAGTCAAAGATGTCATGCTAACCATACTCATGTATAATCCTAAGATTAACAATGCAATTGCAGTCAATGTTTTTGTTTTGTTTTTCATTTTAATTTTTCCCACGTAACAGAATATCCAAATATCCTTGTTGTGATTCTAAGAAATCTTGAAGAGCCTTTTCTTGAGGTGTTCCAGGCATTAAAATTCTTACACTAGAAGAGCCTCTTCTAAGTTTACTCCTATGAGAATTCTTCAAACTTATTTTAGTAACATATTTAAAGTTTTTAA
>JBBSYU010000121.1:0-3576 GCA_038045105.1 Nanobdellota archaeon
CTATTTAGGGAATAACATTAAAAGTTACGGAAATTAATGTTATTCACTATAACTCCCTGAATGAATTATAATTCATTTACTTATCTTCTCATGCTTACAAAACCTCTAAATTTATACAATACCAAGATTCTTTTTTATTTTTCATGGCTATGACAAGGTTTTTTAATGAGTGTTATTTTATATATCTGAGGTTAATATGGATGACAACAAAGGAAAAAGAGAGTCTAAGATAAATGAATTGATTAGAAAGTATAATATTGATTTGGAGAAATTAAAAGAAGAACAGACAAAGCTTGCAAAGGGCTTGGAAATCAAGGATAAAATAGATTTTTCACTTGCTGATAGATTTGGTGCAATTGATAATGCTTTTGTTGGGAATAGGATGCTTTGCTGCATTGTTGTATGCAATAAAGAGTATGAAATAATTGACAGAGCTTATGTTTTTGAGAAAGTAAGATTTCCATATATACCCGGATTTAGAAATTACAGGGAATTACTGCCTATGATATCTGCTTTTGAAAAATTAAGTGAAAAGCCAGATGTTCTTCTTGTTCCTGGGCAGGGAATAACTCATCAAAGGCTTGGGTTGGCAAGTCATTTAGGGTTGTCAATAGGAGTTCCCACAATAGGAGTTTCTAATTTTGTTGTTGAGTGTGATGTAAGAGGAGAGGATATTTTAAGAAATAATAAAAAAATTGGAAAAATTCTTTTAAGCAAAGAAGGAAGCAATCCTCTTTATATTAGTCCTGGAAATTTAATTTCAGTTAATAGTGCTTATGAATTGTGCAGTGGAATGATAAATCCTCCTCATAAAAGGCCAGAGCCATTGCATCTGGCTGCAAAATATTCCAAGGAAGTTTTAAAGGAAGTTGCTGGAAATGGTTCTTCTTGAATGAGATTGAAATTATATTTTAAAATGTATTGAAATATACTAGCAATGGAAAAAATTAAGAAATGTTTATGAGTAGATTAAGAGGGGCAAATAAAAAAATCTTTATGAACTGCAAAATAACTGAATGAATTTCTTACATAACTTAAATTCAATTGAAATTCCAATAAAATAATAATTGATTTTATTGATGATGCTTTATCCCAAGTCCAAAAGGTATCTTGATTGTTTTTGCAAGAAGATGTTTTAATTCACGATGGCTGTTGAATTCCTGCTTGCATTTAACCTCTCTTATTCTAGGAAGCATTACTAATCCTGCAAGTAACCTGCAGATTCCTGATATTATAAAAATAAATAAGATAGGATTCATAAAGTTTATTGTTAAATATTTTACAAGTATTGCTCCTATTCCAGCCCCAATAAAAACTCCCACCCCGTTTAATACTTCATAATAAGAAAATGCAAGTCCTCTTTTTTGAGGTGTTACGCAGTCAAATACATAGTTTGAAGCAGCAAGGTTAAATCCTGCCCATGCTATTCCGCTTACTAATTGAGCAACAAATATAAGGTAAAAAATGTTTGGAGAAAAAATCCATAGTATTGGTATGAATGCAATAAGAATTGAGGTTATCTTGAATATTTCATAATTCCCATACTTGTCTGAAAATCTTCCCCAGGATTTTACAGATAGCAATGTAAAAAGAGTTGTTGACATTGAAACAATAATAAAGGTTGTGTAATTGAAACCTAAATCCCGCAGCATATAAACTGTGAAAAATGGGCCTGCAATCAGGGTTGCTCCATTAATCATTGCTCTGAATATTGCAAATCTTCCAAAATTATTAAAAGGAGATTTTTTTATGAATTGCAAGAAACTAAAATAATTCTCTTTTTTGATTTTAATATTTGGTTCATATTGTTTGCTAAGATAGTATCTTGAGATTATTCTTGCTATTATTGCAAATAAAAACAAGGAAATAAAACCAAGCATAATCAGATTTTTCTTTTTTAAAAAATCCAGAAACAAGGCGGCACTTATTGTTGTTATTAAAGCTGTTATTCCCATAATAAAGTTTCTTTTTCCAAACCATCTTCCTCTGTGTTTTTCCTCAACTAAATCACCTATCCATGAAAACCAGGCAGGAGAAGCTGCATTTGAGGTTATAACATAAATAGAAAAGAAAATCAGTAACATTAATGGAAGAAGATTTATTATTATCCCATAATTATAAAGAAGAGCTATTATTATCAAAGGAATCCATGTGAGAATTTCAAAAAAAACTGACTGAAGAACTATTCTTTTTCTAGGATATTTTTCAATTAGTCTTGAGCTAAATAACTCGCTTATTGGGCCTAATAAACCTGGTATTGAAGAAAGCATTGCAATAAGATAATTTGGAGAATTAAGCACTATTGCAAATGGAGAAATGTAATTGCTTGCAACAGACTCTTTTATTGTTGCAAATACACCATCTTTTATGCTGTATTTTCTTGAGATTCTTTTTAATTTATCCTCATCTCTCTGATTTATACTCTCTTTTTTATTCATGTTTTGTTTGGTTTTTGTTAAAACTTTTCCAAAAAGTTTTCCATTAAGTTAGATGTTTGATTCTTGGAATTATAAATGTTACTAATACCAGAGAAATAAGCATTGCGATGCTTAGTATAATCAAATAGTAAATTCCATAGGCTCTTTCAGAATATAATTCCTGTTCTTGGGCAACAGGAATGCTTGAATTGATTATATTTTGAGATTCTGAAACAGCAAATCCTGTGAATATTTTTTCAGATTTATCTGCATATGCTGAGATTTTGCCTGTTATACCTGTGATATTAAAAATTATTACTAATATTATCAAAATTAAAATATACATTGACGCTGTATAGTATTTGTTTTTAAGTAATTCCATCTTCTTTTTGATTTTCACCTTATTTTTTCTTTTTTTCTTTGTTAAGTTTCTCTTTTTATACTAGGTTATGTAAATATTTAAATGTTTATGGAATTCTTCAGAGATAGTATAATAAATGCAGCTTGCGAGAATCGAACTCGCGTCTCAAGATTGGGAATCTCGTGTTTTACCACTCAACTAAAGCTGCTTTATTTAGTTAAGAATATTAAACATTAATAATTATTGTTTATCCATGCTTTGAAGAAGGTTCATATCTTGTTAAGATTATTCTTCCATCAGGAGCTCTTTGATAATGAAGTCTTGAACCTTTATCTATTCTTACTGTGCAGTCTCCCTGATATTTTAAATATTCTTCATGGGCGAGTCCTGTTCCTATCTTGCCTATAGCATTTTTGAGTAATTTTGGATTTACCCCTCTTGTTTGCCTTTTAAATTCAGGAGTTTCAATAACTCTTTGACTAACATCTTCTTCTCTTCCAAATCTCAAAATTATGAAACCAATTGCTATCAATGACAGGCTTGCAATGAAATTTATTTTGGAAATTGTTGTTGAAACATCAATAACAGCGCCTGTTATTGGTGAAAAAGGCTGGATAATTAATGAAAAGACTCCGAGTGCAATAAGAATTCCCCCCAATACCTTAAATGCCTTATTTTTCATAGATAATCTATTGATGCTAAATATTTAAAGTTTTAGATGAATTGGTAATGTGATAAATTAAGATATGTGCAAAATTGATAACTCCATAATTTATTATGGAGCATAGCTAATGATAC
>JBBSYU010000122.1:0-20419 GCA_038045105.1 Nanobdellota archaeon
TTTAAATATGTTACTAAAATAAGTTTGAAGAATTCTCATAGGAGTAATGTATAAAACTCGATGAGATATGATTGAGAATGTTAAACTGGGCAATAGTATAATAGAGGAAACTGATAACCCTCTTAATCTACAGGCACCCTAACTTATAAAAAATATATGATACTAAAAAAGAATAATATTGGTAATGTTATGAATTAAAAAATGTTGGTGAGATGATTAAGATATTAAGGAAGAGTTATGAATCAGAAACCACAACAAATCAACAGATGTTTCATATCTTAAATTATAGATAATACCAATAAAATTAAAGCATTATTCCTTCACACTCTCAACCCTGTAAAAAGAAATCTCACAATCTTTCCAGTAATCTTTTAAAAGTCCTGCTTTTCTTGAAAGATGCTCTAAAAACTCTTTTTTATCAGGAATCTGCTCCCAAACCTGGGGGAGAAAGGTTGCGCTATTCCAGCCCTTCTTTAATATTATTCCCATTTTATTATCAATCTTATCATAAACATCCTTGCCAATTCCCAATTTTTCAGAAGAAGATAAAACAGAAATCTCAATTTTAATTCTTTTAAGTTCTTCTCTGGAAATAGGATTAAATCTTGTATCATTAAAACCAGCATTAACAGCATTATCAATAACATCTTTCCATAATTCCTGATGAGCAGATAAACTTCCAATGCACCCGCGAAGCTCATCATCAATACTCAGTGTAACAAAACAAGCTTGTTTTGTAGCATATTTTTTCTTAACGCCCTCATCAACAATTAATTTCTTTCCATTTAATTCAGATTCAAGTGCCTTTCTAGCAATCTTTAATAATTCTCTGTATTTTTCCATAATAACCTGAATAATCACTAATATAAAAAAGTTAGTGAAACATTGCTCTGTCCGGAATAATCTTATGGTAGATTTATATTCTTCAAAAATAGCCTGTTTTTTATTTTTCTCCCCCTATTAATGAGGGAGAACAAATCAAAAACGAGAGAATAATTGTGCAAAAATGTATTAATTTAGAACTCCGGACAGAACATAAAATATAAATCACCCAACCATTCTAACATTTACTCTTCATCTTTCTATATCGAGTTAATATTTATTACTAATCATAGAAATCAGCGAAATCTTTGAGCAAGAAGAGAAGATTGAGCAAGAATAAGATAATCAAACCAAAATAATTTCAGAATTTATCTCCTATCCTTAATCTTCCCCCATTTAATCATTTTCCATATCCTCTCATGAAAGAAAAACAAGGGTATTTTAACAAGAGTTAAAATAGCACTGAATTTGATAGAAGCATTCAAGTCACCATAAACAAGATAAACAGCAGCAATAATCAATAAGAAACTTATAAATTCCCATACAACTCCTTTTAAAAAACTTCTCTTGTAAGTTGAACCCATTTGATATATTGCCTCTTTTTATTTATATGCTAGTAAAAATCAATATATAAAGATTATCTCTTGATAAAGATTTTAGAATTTGGTAAATGTAATATTAAAAGATATGAATGGTATGCAGAAAATAAAGATAACATGCAAAATAGATTAATCAAGCCTCTCTCGCTGAATCAACTCCTAACACAACTTATAAGCTTATCATATTACCAATAAAAAGGGAAATAAATATCACGCATTTCCCAGATGCACATTTTTCAATCCAGCTTTCTTCCCAATTTTTTCAGCCATTTTCAAGCTATCCAAGGGAGTTGCCTCCTTCTTCATCATCTTATATCTTGGAAAAAACCTTGAAATATGCCATGGAATATTTTTATCAATGCCTGCAATAAATTTTGCAATCTTCTCCAGTTCTTTCTCGTCATCATTCTCACCAGGAACAATCAAGGTTGTAATTTCAATATGAATTCCTTTTTTATAAGCTCTTTTAATTGTATCTAAGACAGGTTTTAATTTTCCTCCGCATAATTTTTTGTAATATCTATCATTTCCCTTTAAATCAATATTCATTGCATCAATATAATCTTTGATAAAATCAAAACTTTCATAAGAAAAATAACCATTTGTAACTAAAATATTTTTCAAACCTTTTTTCTCAGCAATAACAGCACAGTCTTTTACAAATTCAATCCATATTACAGGTTCATTATAAGTATAAGCAATGCTTTTGCATTCTGTTTTAATAGCTTTATTAACAACTTCATTAGGGCTCATTTCTTCTCCAAAAATCTGGCAATCTTCAAAACTTTGTTTTGAACTTACTTTCTTTTTTGAAGCCTGTGAAATATCAAAGTTCTGGCAAAAATCACATTTAAAATTACATCCAATTGTTCCAATTGAAAAAGCATATGTTCCAGGCAAAAAATGATATAATGGTTTTTTCTCAATTGGGTCAATTCCAAGAGAAGCAATCTTCCCATAAACCAAAAGATAAATTTTTCCATTTATATTTTTCCTGACACTGCAAATTCCAGTCTTTCCTTCATTAATAATGCATTTGTGAGCGCATGCAAGACATCTTACTTTCCTGCCTTTTTCTTTCTTATATAAAATGCATTCTTTAATCATAGTTTTTCTCCGAAGTCTTCTTCAAAAACTTTTGTTTTTGGAGAGCCAGAAAATTTTATTTTCTGGATTTTCTAAAAGAGCTCTTTCATAATAAGATTAATATACTTAACTTATTAATAAACTATTTGATATTAAATCATACTTTTAATCAGATTATCTGTTAAATCATAGCTATCTGCCCATTTTGCATAAGCATGCCATCCATTAAAACTCTCAAGAAACTTTTCATAAGAAATTTTATTATTTTTTAAAAAAGATATATTATTTCTGATTTTATTAATATTTCTTTTTCTAAGCAATTTAAAGTAATAAAAATCTTCCCCCTTACTTCTTCACAAACTCAACATTTTCAAGAGTTTCAAATTCCTTGTCTCCTGTTAAAAACTTTATGCCATATCTTAATGCAATAATATAACCAATACAATCAGCATAAGACAAGCTTCTCTTGATATTTTTTATCTTAAATCTTGAAGCTTCAAATATATGCTCGTCTTTCACTTGCAAGATTCCTTTTTTAAAATAAAAGAAGAATTTTTTTGTAGCATCTTCATTGCAAAATTTTAATAAAGAATAGTAAAGTTCATATAAATTAAAAACAGAGGTGTATAACTGCTCTTTAAGATATTTTTTATAATTCTCATTTCCACTAACAATCTCAACCATTGCGTAAGTGTCTAGATAATAGCCTGTCATTTTTTTGTTCCTCTTTTCTTATATCGTCTTTTAGTTTTTGAGCATTAATTTTCTTGCATTTTAATGCTCCAAAAATCTGGGAGATATCATTTTTTTCTTCCTGCAAAAAGACATTTATCTCATCTCCTTCTTTCAAATCCTCTTCCATAACTGCCCTTTGAGGTATAACCACTCCAAATGAATTTCCCCATCTTCTTAATTTAGATTTTAATTCTATCATGTTTATACAATATAATTATACTATATAAACATTTCTATAATAACAAAAATTTAAGTATATTTTAAATTTAGTTTATCTATGTGGTACCCAGAACATAAGCAAGAACTTGAATCTTTCATAGATAATTCATTTAAGAAAAAGCCTAATATAAAATCCAAGAAAATTCATGGTTTAATTGTTCCTCATGCAGGCTATGAATATTCAGGGGAAATAGCAGGAAAAGCTTTTTCCCTATTAAAAAACAAAAGATTAGATAAAGCAGTAATAATAGGCCCAAGCCACTACGCTCCATTAAACAGAGCAGTAACTTCAG
Organism: Nanobdellota archaeon; assembly: GCA_038045105.1. Lineage (GTDB taxonomy): Archaea > Nanobdellota > Nanobdellia > Pacearchaeales > GW2011-AR1 > ARS1285. The sequence continues at coordinate 3,755 of JBBSYU010000122.1, forward strand.
ATAAATTCGAGTGGGTTACACCATTAGGAAAAATTAAACTCTTCAATACAGGTTTTCAAACATCAAATATTGAACAAGAACATTCAATAAAAAACCAAATTCCATTCCTGCAAAAATTAAATATCAAAGAAATAATTCCAATTATGGTTGGAAAAATAACAGATGAACAGGCAAAAGAACTTGCAAAAAAAATTGCAAAAATTAAAGCATTTTACATTTTCTCAACAGACTTAAGCCATTTTTATGAATATGATAAAGCAAAAGAAACAGATAAAAATACCATAAAAATAATAGAAAATCTGGACAAAGATAATTTCAAATATATTGATGCATGCGGACAATATCCTTTAATGATAATGATGCATTTATGCAAAATTAAAAAAACTCATCCTCATTTAATAGAATACAAAAACTCAGGGGATATTGTTGGAGATAAAAGTGCTGTTGTGGGATATGCGAGTTTTTGGTTCTGACTATCTTTTTATCTCTTCTGATTTATTTTTTAGCTATTTTCCATAATGCTTCAAAATAATGTTTATATGAATCATGTGTTTCTTTATTAATAATCCTTATTCCGGAAAATTCTTCTAATGGAAGAAATAGGGCCACTTTATCATTTCCATAAATAATTATTGAACTCTTAGATTCATTAAAGATAGTTGAAGGTAAAACTTTTGTTTCAGTTAGAGGATATTTGAGTGCCTCAATTTTCTCACTTCCTTTATTAATTAATAAATACCTTTTGATTTTATTCTTAACTCTTCTTTTATTCCAATGGATATACCAAAAATTACTTATTTCTGGAGATTTTCCAGTATAACCAATAATATAGTAACTTTTTTTGTTTCTGATTAAATCATCCATAATTGTTTTAAATCCATTTTCCCCATTAAAAACTTCTATAGAAAGTGGATGCTCTTTCGACTTTTTTAATTTAGAAAGTTCGGGAATTAATTCGTCCAAGATTTGTTCTTTTTCTCTTAACAAATCTTTTAGTTTTTCAGGTTCTGCAGCTGAAAAATATTTTCTATTTTCTTTAATAACATAACTTACAATTCCTTTTCTAATTAACTTTTCTAGAATATGATATGTAACGGCTCTTTCTACATAAGCTTTTTTAGATATATAAGAAGCAAGGCTTTCTCCTTCTTCTAGTAATGTAATATATATTTTTATTTCTGTTTCAGTTAATCCAAATTCTTTTAATATGCTTGTATTCATAATCTGTAGTAATAGATAATCCTTTTTAAAACTTACCTTTGTTATTATTTTATATAATAACAAATACTTAAATATCTGATTGATGCCTCTTGTTAGTAATTAAAATGGAAGAAAAGATAAATTCTTGTGAAAGTACAAGCAAAGGAATTGCATCTTTAGATGGGTTTGTAGAAACTGCAGAATCGCCCATTGGAAATTTGCGAATAAGAATATTTGGTAGAAGAGAATTATATCTTAAAAATCCTGAATATAAAGATGATGATGAAATTGAAGCATATATGGAAGGTGTTAACTGGATAACTGCAGATGATTTTGAATATGACACTAATAATGGAACAACCCATGAACATTGGAGTCAAGAGGACTTGAAAAGAATTAGCGCATACGGTTTAGTGAATAATAGACTAGGGAATTATCATTGCTTTAGAACTGATTGCAGAAGTTCAAGTTCAAAAATAACTGCATATAGACTAAAAGATCAAGTTTTGATGATTCAGAAATGGAAGATTAAATGGGTACATGAAGTGGGCGATAGAGTAGATACAGATTTTGGGTATATGCTAAGTTCAGGTTCATCAAATACCGCTCGAAAAAAGATTATTTTAAGGGGAATTAAATTAGATGCAAATTAACAAAAGAAAGCTCTACTCAAATCTCTCAAACCTATCAGCATCAACACCGCAGATAGGGCATTTTTCAGGAGGATGCTCTCTTGCGCAAAGATAACCGCATACCTTGCATCTCCAGACAGGAGTCTTATTTTTTCTTTCCATAATTTTTTCCATATTATCCTCTAAAATTTCATCATCTTTAAATTTTTCCTTTTCATTAACTGCTTCAGCAGCAAATCTTGAATTTTCATCAGATTTATTTGATGAACTTGTCTTAACTCTCCTTTCAGGAATTGCTTTATATGTTTTATTTTTAAAATTTTCTTCGGAAACATATAAAGAGCAATAACAGCATCCAAATTCAATCAAATCCTCATCCCTGTAATCGCAAGGGCAGATTATATCCAAATCTCTTTCACGCACACCAAAAGCAAGCCTGCAGGGACAAGCCCAGTAACCATATCTTTTTCCATTAATTAAAAGTCCTTTAATTAAATTTTTTGTAAAATCAATATCAGGATTAAGCAAATATCCTTTTGTCTCAACATCTGCCTTTAATTTTTCATAAGTTTCATCAATTTCCCTATTTTCTATCTCAATTTTCATATTATTTTATTGGTAATGCACATATTTTTAAGTTATAGTCTCTGTTGATTAAGAGAGATATTAGTTTTATATTCACTGCTAAACATCTTAATCACTCATCCTTATCTCCTCAGTTATTCTTATTACTTATATATTCAGTTATTCCAGCACTCTTCTAATCTCTTCTTCATCAAAACCAGAAATAACAAAATTCTCATCAATTATTGTTTTGGGAAAAGATGCATCAGCATCATAATCTTCAAGAATCCTGATAACCTCGTCCTGTTCTTCTTCATTCAATAAATCAACATCAACATAATTATATTCAACACCAAGTTCATCTAATAATCCCTTTGTTCTCTGACACCAGCCACAAGTGGTAAGGGCAAAAAGAAAAATACCCTTATGCTTCCTTCCTCTAACATTTTTTATATGTTTTTTGTATGTCATTTTATTTTTTCATTTTGAATAACTTGTTATTTTTATATATTATTTGTTTTTGCCCCAGGACTTCTTGCAGTGACTTTCAAAAATTTTATTTTTGAACTTAGCTTCTAGCGAAAAGGGCTGTTAGTAATGTTAATGCAGAGGATTAGTTAGTGTTTAGAGATTTTTTGGGAGTAACTTTAAATCACTCATCCATAACTTACTCTCTACTTAACATTTTCTCTATCTGTTACATTACTAATATTTTATCTTTTATCTCTGAACAATCCTCAAATCGCCATCAGCACCACATTCATAACCTAAATTAAGTTCAATTAATTCTCCTGGATTATTACCAGATTGGGGAACATAACTATCGTACCCTGCAATTCTATGATTAGGATTATCATGCCTGTCTAATGCTACATCAGGCATTGTTTTACTAGCTAATATTTGTTTTAAAGTTAACATCATAAAATTATTGAATTTATTTTGATTTTATGAGACAGGAAAAATTTAATTTTTCCTGTATTTTACACCAGCATCCTCAACCCATCTCCTTTTTTTCTTGGAAGTATATGTATATGAGCATGAAAAACAACCTGCCCTGCAGCAGGCTCATTATTAATAATTAAATTAAAACCTTCACATTTTTTTTGTTTGATTAAATCTAATGCAACATTTTTCACAGCCTCAAGCATTTCATTTCCAAGTGAAGCAGGCATATCTAAAAGATTTCTAAAATGTTTTTTTGGAATAATAAGTGTATGCCCTTCTGCTTTAGGATGAACATCTAAAATAGCAATAAAATTATCATCTTCATAAACTTTTGAACAAGGAATCTCTCCTCTTGCTATTTTGCAAAATATGCAGTTTTTTTCATCTTCCATAATCTAATTAACCAAATGGGTTTTATAAGTTTTATTGTAAAACAATAGCTAATTATTTATTTCTTAAACCTAAAAAATCTAAAAAAATCCTAATAATAAAAAATATTATCAATAGAATTCCTGAATAATAATAAATAATATCCCACTGATTTTTTGTTAAGATAAAATTTGTATAAAGCCAGATTCCTTTGTTTAAAACAAATGATAAAAGAATCCAGCATAAAATCACAATTAAAATATCTAAAAAGATTATTACATCGACACAAAGCTTCAGTTTATTTCTGTCCATGACAATAAAATACAAACAGAACTTATAAATTTAGTTATTTAATTTATTGGTATCATCAAGAATTTATGAGATGTTTCATCTGTTGATTAAGTTATAGCTTATGTATCACAACTCTTGCTTAACATTTTAATCTCCTCATCTGCACAACTTCTTAATTTCACATTACCAATATATTCAATTCTCTAATTAACTTCTTAACCCTCTTCTCAATCTCATTAATTCTTTTCCTAATTCCATTAATGTCAAGTGCACTGCAGTCTTTAATTTTCCACCAAATTATTTTTCCTTTGAAACTTTCCTTAAAAAATTCAGGGTTAACATTATTGGCAACAATAACCAGTAAATCATAATTATTAATTAATGAAGAATCAACTTTTCTAGGAATTCCTCCTATATCATATCCTTTTTCCTTCATAATTTTAATAACACTTTCAGCAACATAAAGATGCAATTCATCAATTAATATTCCAGCACTCTCCGCCTTTATTTTTCTGTTCTTATTCAACTTATTAAAAATAGCTTCAGCAACCTTGCTCCTGAATCTGTTGTGCTTGCAGATAAATAGGATTTTCATATTAGAATATAAACCAAGATATTTAAAAAACTATATAGTTTAATTATCCAAAAAATGACTATCCATTTGATAGTTATTTTCAGCTCTAGAAATTTCTGCTTGCGTTAGTGCATTCATGCCTAATAAAAACTTCAATTCATCCCCCCAAGTAAATAAAGCAAGCCCTTTTAATTCTATAAAATCTAAAACATCTCTTACCCTGTCTTCATAAGATTCTTTTAAAATTTCAGATATGTGATATAATCCATGTGGTTTCATTATTATTTTGAATAATAAGGGTAATTAAATGTTTTGGGTTCAAAGCAGCATGAAATATTAATCCTCAGGATTGAAGAATCGAATTTTTATCTATTCTTAGCCTCTTTGCTGCCTCACAATATCCATCAAATCTTTGACTTTTTTTCTATCAATAAAAAGATGCGTATTTCCATTTGGTTTAAAATAACTTCCTACAATTGCTCCGTTACAAATTTGTAATTGCTCTTGGACATTGCCTAAATTAACACCTGCTCCTACAATTAAAGGAAATTCTCTGAGTAATCTTTTACACTCTCTTAGTTTTTCAACTGGAGTTTCTATTCCTGTTCCACTGCCTGTTGTAACTATTGCTTCACATCTTGATTTTCCTTCTGCTAAATCAATTTCTAAAGGGTTTCCTGTTGGAGAAATATACTTAAAGCCAACTCCACCAAGAACAGCAATATTAGGATACTCTTTTCTTAATTGATTATATAATTCTAAATTTAAATCAGGAGTTTGAACACTATCAAATTGTATAAATCTTGCTCCAAAATCAAATGCAAGTTTAAATGCAGAATAAGGATTTCTTAGAACATTAACTCCTCTAATAATTGTAAATTCTTTTGTTAGGCTTTCTCTTAGAGTTTTGCAAACATCTTGAGAAGTTCCATGATAATCTTCAATAATTGCTCCATCAACTCCCTCTTCTTGATAAATTGATAATTCTTCTAAAGCTCTTTTTACTTTGCCTTTATCATCTTCTCCAGCTAAATGAATCATTCCAATTATAGGTTTATTTATTTGGAATATTGCATTAAGATTTTTTTCCATAATATAAAATTAATTTGGAAGTTTATAGGAATTTATATGATTCCTTTAACTCCCTTTCATTATTATTTTGAATAATAAGGGTAATTAAATGTTTTGGTTAAACATCTTTTTATTTTTCCAATTTCTTATAAACAGGAGCAAGGCCAAAAAACTTATTCTGTCCCCTACCTAAATAAGCTCTGACTTCATCGTCTATTTGATTTTGCTCAATCTTCTCATGACATCTTTTCTCAAGCTGCGCTTCATAATTAAAATAGCTATTAATATATCCATTCGGATTACTACCATCTCCATATACCAGTATCATGATACCTACTGCTGCAATTCTTAATAATGCTTCTAATCTACTTTGAGGTGGTTGAGATATTGCCCTAAAACTTCCTGGCATTTTATTTATCCTCCAGGTTATCTTTGTCTCTGTAATTTCTCTGTGTGAGAAGGGAATTTGCTTTTCCAAATCTTTTGTAATCTTCTTCAGTAGTTTTAGTTACCATTAACCTATACCCAGGTCCACCCATCATTGGAGAAATCGGTGCGTTTACCCAAGTTTGATCAAGGGTTCCATCCATGCCATTATCTATACAAAGACGAGCTGCTCCGGCATAGGAACCAATATAAAATTGTCTTTCATTACATATTTCTCTAACTGAATATCCTTCCCCTATGTCTCTAAATTGACTATTCATCCATATAGGAATTCCAAATTGGGCAGCGTATCCTCCAAGTATGATGGCCAATCCCAATCTGGTTAAGTGTTTCTTAATATTTAGTTTCATACTAATACTACCTATAGTTATAATAATAAAACTTATCATAATATTTTTTATCAAAATGCAAATATATATAAACATTATTTCATTATAATAAAAATGGATAAAAAAGATATTAAGATATTATCAGAATTAGAGCAGAACTCAAGAATATCAATAAATCAGCTTGCAAAAAGAGTTGGAGTAAGCAAAGAGGTGGCATTATACAGAGTTAAAAGACTAACCAAAGAAAGAATAATTTTTGAGTTTTATACAAAAATTAATACAGAAGCATTAGGATTTTCAAGATATGGTTGTTTTTTACAATTAAAAAATATAAACAATGAAAAAGAAACTCAATTTCTAAATTATCTTATCAATAATAATTTCGTTACATATCTAGGGCCGATAATAGGAAAATGGAACTTTGTATTTGATATATTTGCAAAAGACAGAAATCAACTTGAATTTATAATTAAAGATATAACAAAAAAAGCTTCAAAACATATAGAGTCTTTGATTATTATAAACAGTTCAGCAGAACATGAATCCTTTCCATTAAAAATATTAGGAATATCAAAAGAAACATCAATTAAAGACAAATCTGAACTAAAAATAAAACTCGATAAAACTGATTTAAAAATTTTAGAGTTATTATCTAATAATTCAAGAATAGAATACAAAGAGCTTTCTAGAAGATTAAATCTAACTGGAAATGCAATAAAATATAGAATAAAAAATCTTGAAAAAACTGGAATAATTCAAGGTTACTCTATTTCAATTGATATAAAAAAATTAGGGTTTGAATGGCATAATATTCAAATTAAATTAACAAAAAATGAAAAAGAAGGTTCTTTAAAAGAATTTTTAAGAAACAATCTAAATGTAATCTATTTTTACAACTACCTTGGAAATGAAAATTGGGATATGGACATAGGGGTTGTTGTAAAAAACTCATTAGATTTAAGAAATTTTATAATTAAATTAAAAGAAAATTTTGGAGACATTATAAAAATCCATGATATTTATTCAATAATAGATATAAACAAAGGAAACATAACTCCAAAAGGAATTTTTAATTAAAATTTTCATTCTAATTCCTCCAAAGGCTATCTGACAAGAATTTATGATGCGCCCTATAAATATCTCCTGAAGTCATAGCCCCCAATTCCATTAAAGCAAATAATTCAGGCTTCCCTCCAGAATCTACAATATCATGAATTCCATTTATAACAATAGAAGCCAAATTTTCTCTTGCTCTATCATCATAAAATTCTCTTAAAACTTCTGATATGTGATATAATCCTTGAGGTTTCATTCTTCCTTCACCCTCGTCATCGCAATCTTCCCAGCCTTGGAAAAATTAATCTCATTATTAATTAATTTTTTCAAAATATCATAGAGTTCTTTTATCTTAACCCTTATCTGCAAAGTACTGTCTCTATCACGAATAGTACAATCCTTTCCTTTCAAGCTATCCTCATCAATTGTAATGCAATAAGGAGTTCCTATCTCATCATTCCTTGCATATCTTCTTCCAATACTTCCTCCCTTATCAAATACAACATTCCACTCTTTTCTAAGTTCGCGAACAATGTTTTCTGCAATTGAATTATATTCAGGAGATTTTACAATTGGAAAAACAGCAGCTTTTATAGGTGCAAGTTTAGCAGGTATTTTCAAAACAACATAATCTCTTTTCTTGTCATAATTATAAGCTTTTGTCAAAATAGCAAGAAAAACTCTTTCCATTCCAAAAGTTGGTTCAATAACTCTTGGAATCACTTTATTTTTATATTTTTCATCAAAAACTTCCATTTTTTCTCTGCTTTCTTTTTCATGCTGTTTCAAATCATATTGCCCTCTGTTTGCAATTCCGGCAATCTCCTTGCTTCCAAAAACATATTCATAATCAATATCAAAAGTTGCAGATGAATAATGTGATAATTCATCTTTTTTATGCTCTCTTATTTTTATTTCTGTCAAGCCAATTGAATTAAACCATAAAATCTGTTCACTTAGCCAATAAGCATGCCATTCATCTAACCTATTTTCATCAAGCATTTCACCAATAGTTGTTTCCCTTAATTCTTCACTTCCTTCTTTCTGACTTTCAGCGTCTAATAGTTTAACTTTAACTTCTCTATGAATATCAGTTAACAATGAACAATTTTTTTCTTCAGGATTTATAAAAAATTCAAACTCTCCAATATGAAATTCTCTGCTTCTAAACAAAAAGTCACGAGGTGCAATTTCGTTTCTAAAACATCTTCCAATCTGTGCAATTCCAAAAGGTAATTGCATTCTACTTGTTTGTTGTACTAATTTAAAATCCATAAACATTCCTTGAGCAGTCTCTCCTCTTAAATAAGCATCTTCAGCATCTATTGCACCAACCTTAGTTTTAAACATTAAATTAAACTCACCTTTAACTTCATACTCTCCTCCACACTCGCATTTCACTTTCCCAACCTCTGATTTATCTATCTTAGTTGACTTATTGCATTTCTTGCATAAAACAGCAACATCTGAAAAATTTGCAACATGTCCAGAGGCAATCCATGTTTTAGGATGTGAAATCACAGAAGCTTCAATTCCAACCATATTATCTCTTGAAGTAACAAAAAAATTCCACCAATCTCTTTTAATATTATTGAATAATTCAACCCCAAGAGACCCAAAATCCCAAAATCCAGCCATGCCTCCATATATCTCACTGCTCTTAAACACAAATCCTTTTTCCTTGCAAAAGTTAGCCAGACCTTCGATAGAAATCGAACTTGCTTTATCTTCAATTGTAAGCTTTTTTTGTTTAATATTATCTAATTTATCAGAATCATTAATATCATTGGGTAGGTGGTGGGGGTTAGAAGGTGGGGCAAGAGTCACATCTTCTCCTCTCTCCATTTTCTTCTCAATCTCTTTCTTTTTCTTTTCAGCCTCATGCTTATCTTTTCCAAGATAAGCAATTGTTTTAGAAATAACTTTATCTCCTTCTCTCACGCTTTTTCTGAGATAATAATAATCTTTTCCATTAATTTTTTGTTTCACAATGAACATGTTAATTTCCTTTTTATTTTATATCAGTAATATATAATTTTATCAGTTATGGCTTCTATTGCTTCACTTAATCCTTCATCTACATAACTTATTATTTTTTATATTATGTCAGGATAAATCCTGATTTCCAAAAAATCTTTTAGATTTTTGGGCACAGAAAATCTCATAGATTTTCTGATGTGTTAAAACTTTTCTAAAAAGTTTTACATTACCAATATTTTATAATATACCTTTTACATTAAGCACTACAAAATACTATATAAAGATTATTAATGATTATTTGCAATTATTCTTGCATTTGCATCAACAAAATGATAAGCAGAATCATAACACTGTTCAATTCTTGGTAAAAAATCAGAATAACATCTATCTGCATCTTGCGTATCAATTACTCCCCCTCTTCTTTTTAATAATAATCTAATATATTCAGATGCAACAACCTTAATTTTTTCTATATCCTCTAATAACTGTCTATCATAACCCAGACTTTTATAGACTCTTACAAGTTGTTCTTTAGTGTCTTCAAAATCTCTATCTCCTTCTGGAGCAACATTTCCTAAGGCATGTTGAATTGAAACTCTCATAGCATGCCATGGTTTTTCCATGATATCTTTTAAAAAATCCAAGTAGTCTAATTCAGAAAAAGGTGCACTACAAAAACCATTATTTAATTTCATTAGATAAAGTCCCATGGAAACCTGCAAAGCATCTCTGAATGGAATTTTACTTCTAGATAAAATTTCCAAGGGATTTTCTCCCCTATACCCATATTTGGAAACTGTAAATCCTAAATGCTGTCTAAAAGAATCATCAATTCTATGCAATCCATTTCTTGCATGGTCCACATGAATAACTCTTGCCTGAACAAAGATATCTCTTCTACTAAAAGCATTTAATGAAGCATCTCTTATTTTTTTCTTATGTCTTTCATCTGAAATCAACATAAAGTAATCAATATCACTTGCAACATTACAGTCTCCTCTATTAACAGAACCATAAGCAAAACTCCCAACAACCTCTCTTCCCAAAAAAGGAAAAACACAATCTTCTTCAAATTCAGCTAAAGCTGGTTTGAAGTCATCTTCTCTAGGAATTCTTCCCATAATAAAATGCTCTCGCGGATATATTCTCATAATCATCCAATAAAAATCTCATTTTTAAATATCTCTGTAATGAAAAACATCTTTCGATTCTCAAGTTTTTTATTTTTTTAAAGTATATAAAAATTCTTCAGGAGTAATTATTCTTATTCCTCTAAATTCTATTAGACTAAGTAAATGTCTGTCATAACTCAAAATATATTCAGAACCAGATTCAACAGCACATTCTAATATCTTATTGTCTGCTGAATCCTCTTTTATCACATTAATCTCTATAAGGGGATTTGTTATAGTCACAAAACATAAGATTATTTCAATTTTATCTTTAATTTCTTCCTGAGATAAATCAAAATCTCTTTTCAAAACTTTAATATATTCTTCTAATATTTCCTCTGTTGTGAATATTTCAACAGATTTCTCAATTAATTCATTCAATAGCTTGCGAGAAACGCTGTTTTGCCATAAGGTAGAAGAGATTAGAATATTTGTATCAAAAGTTACCTTCATTCCCTTACTCCTCTTGTTTTATGAACAATCTTTGAAATATCGCTTTCTTTTATTCCAGATTTTTCCACTTTTTTTCTTGTTTTTTCTGTAATCATATCTAATTTTTTAATCAAATCTTCTTTAGATGGTTTCTCAATTCTTTTTAATATCAAAGTTCCTTCTTCTCCCATGACTATAAATTTTTCTCCTTCTAAAAAACCAAGTTTTTCCCTAAGTCTTTGAGGTATAACTATCTGCCCTCTTGAACTCATGCTCGTTATATCAATGCATTCCATTTTATTTTTTTATTTTTACTACCCCCTTATAATAAGTAATAAGTTTATCTTATTAGTAAGATTATCTTATTTATAAATGTTTGTATGATGATCTTTTGAATTAGTTAGAAATATCATTCGATTCTCAAAAAAGCACGGGGTGAGCTTCAACTTTTAGTTACTGAAGGAGTGCTTTTGAAACTAATCATAAGCATGAGGTCTTTTTTCAATTTTTGTTATCAACAAAGTGTTATCTTTTCCTTTTATTACATAAAGAATTCTGACTTTTCCAACCCTAACTCTCAAAGTATCTTCACCCTTTACTTTAATTGTTTCAGGAATAATTGGATTTTCCCTTAATTTTTCAATTTTTTCAAGAACTCTCTCTGCAAGATTTTTATCGCAATTTTTCAAGAATTTTGTCGCCCTATTTGAATATTCTACTTCGAACATTTTATCCCCAGCTCTTTTTTTAATTGCTCATGGGACATTGTTCTTCCTTCTTTGTATTCTTTTTCAGCCTCATTAATTGCCTCCAGATCATCCTCAGTTAGAATACAATCAGGGTCTATCATACGAGTTTTTAATAAATCTATATCTATCTGAATCTTATCTAATCTTCTTAATATTTCTTGATTTTGATGTTCCACATTTATCATAATATTTTAGTCTATATAAAATTATCTGCAATAAAATGTAAATATATAAACGCGATGGAGAACAGAAAAAAGGTTTGGTTGCACTATTTTAATTAAATAATTTTCATATAAAATAGATTAATTAAGGAAATTAACTTCTTTTTGAATCAACAACACTACTTTTAGAAATAGCTTCATCATATAAACTTTGTAATGCTGGTGTTGGTTTCCTAGTGTATCGAATTGTTCCAATTCTACCCATAGCTCCACCAGATAAGTAATCTACGATTCCATCATTATTAGTATCATGTAATGTTTGAAATCCACCAATAAAAACCTCTGTGCCTTTATTCTTCCACTGACGTACGTTTACTTCACTTCCAGATGATAATACTACAGTTTCAGAATTTGAATTAATCGCCCTATCTAAAGTTGTTAATCCAATTACTGCTGCCAATCCAGCTATTGGTACGAATCCTGCAAAAATTTCTCCGAATTTCATGATAAACAATTCAGAATTAAAGTATTTAAATCTTTCTATTTTGTAACCACTTTAGAATAACAAAAATCAGCACGGGGTGAGAATCGAACTCACGAAAATTCGCTCTGCAGGCGAACGCAGTACCATTGTGCCACCCGTGCGTAAGTTTTTGCAACATTTAAGCCGTGTTCATTTCAAGGGTTTTATGTTCTTATGATTAGAAGTATTACACTTTTAAAAGGTTTGCTTTGATTATTTTTCTCTTAATTTCTTTAATAATCCAACATCAACTGCAATACTATCCTGCATATTCATTTCACCTTCTTCATAAATTACAGCTTTTCCTGTTTGACTAATATATCCAAAATCATATTTTTTGTTTTCTGGAATAAAAATAACTTTTTCGCCAGGAACAAAATCTTCAATTTTTTTTAAGGTCATTAGAATAAACCTCCTTTTATTAATTTAGGAATTATTTGAGACTCCAACATCTTTCCCAATTTCACATTTTTATTCTGATAATTTCTATTAATCCAAGTATAGCTGTTAATTGTGTCATTAGGATTAATTTTTATTATTCCCGTAAGTTTTCCAAAATAGCATTTTTGTTTAAGTGTTTTAGAACTTTCCATCGTTTCTCCTTTGAATGTTCCAAAATAAGATAAATTATTAACAGAACAGCCCAACTCCTCTTGTATTTCTCTTTTCAAACATTCAAAGTCAGCTTCATTTAACTCGCATTTTCCACCCGGAGTGATATAAACTCCAATTTTTGGTTTGTAAACTACTAAGAGTTTTTTATTCTTTATGTAAAGGAGTCCGATTTTTTTGATATAATTGTTTTTCATATAAATTATTGGATATTGAAGTATAATAATTATAACTACCCCAAAAAGGTGTAGCTATAGGAAGCTTAATAAATTCCTTTTTCTATCCTAATCTATGTTAGAAGAAACACTACAAGAGTTAGGATTGAATAGAAGAGAAAGTATTTGTTACATAGCTTTGTTAGAATTGGGGTCTTCAAAAGTCGGAGAGATTTTAAAGAAAACAGAAATTCCTTCTTCAAAAATATATGAAATTTTAGAAAAACTAATAAAAAGAGGTTTAGTTTCTTATATAGTTAAAAATAATGTAAAACATTATCAAGCATCTAATCCTAGTGTTTTAATTAATTACATTGAAGAAAAGAAAAAGAAAATTCAAGAAATAGTGCCTATTTTGATTTCAAAGCAAAAGTTATCAAAAAAGCAAACTGTTGAGATATATGAAGGTCAAAAAGCGATATTCTCTCTACTAACTAATTTAATTGATAATGCAAAGAAAAATGAACTTTATTTGGTATTTTCAATTAACGAAGAAAATAAAAATGAACAAGCAAATTTATTTTTTAGAAATATAACTTTAAGAAGAAAAGAAAAAGGCCTTGATGTAAGAGTTTTAAAAAATATAAACCACTATAAAAAAGAGAAACATTCTAAATTAAAGATGAAATATACAAATTTTATTCTTCCTCAAGGAATAACTATTTTTAGGAATTGTGTAATTCTTCTTTCTTGGGTTGAACAACCTGTTGCAATAAAAATTGAAAGTGATATTTATGCCAATCAACTTAGAGATTTCTTTTCAGATTTATGGAAAATCGCAAAAAAATAGCAATACACGTATGCCACCCGTACGTTATATTTTATTCATACAATGTCTTGGTTCTAATGCTAGACATTGATTATTATCTAAAAAATAGAGAGATTATAAAGTTTTGGTTAAAGAAACAATTGTTTTATTAAACAGTTTCAAGAGCCATTTTTTAATAGAATCATTCGCAACTTGCAATCAAAGGGCTAACATATTCGGATTTTCGAAGTGGTGGCAATTGGACTTTTATTTCCTGTCCTTTGTAATCAAAAATAAGTGAGATAATCCAATAAGTATTTCTATAATTCCTGCAATCCACTTTAACATCACTAATATTCTCTAAAAAAGTTTTAGTAACCATATCATTAGTAAGGGTAAAAAATTCACTTGCATAAAAGAATTCTAATCCAACAATCCCTTTATTTTTATTAATATCTATATTTAAGAATTCAGAGAATTCTATTGTTTCAGATGGAGCATTCTCACTATCATAAATAGTAAAAACATCATCCTCTTCATCATACTCATATTTTAATGCCATATTATATTTATTATAGGTATTTAGTGTTTTTTAAACTTTCGTTTATAGTTTTTTGCAGTAGCCTCACTTAAAGGATAAACTGTAATCACTCTTATTTTGCTTGTAAATTTTAAGACATAAACTCGCCCTGTTTTTGAACTATAAATAAAGTATAATTTATATCTTGCTTCTTCCTCTATTCTTTGTTTTTCAACATATTCAGCATTAGAACAATCAAGTATCTCTTTTATCATTTCTTCTTTAGAGCATCCATTTCTAAATTCAAGATAATTAATTGACTTTCCCCATTCAAAACCCTTGTCTTTATATTTCTCAATCAATTCTTTTAATTCATCTGAATAGTTTTTTGGCATAAATTAATCATTAAATCCAGAATTATAAAGTTTTGTGTTAAAAAATTAGAATAAATGTATATGCATTTTTAGTTTTCCTTAAAGAATTGGTCTACATTTAACATCTCAATTATTCATTCAGGAAGTCTCCATTAAACAAGAATAAGAAAGTTATTTTTAAGGATTATTGTATAGAAAGATATGTAAATTTTTCCAAATTTCGTGTAGCTAGAACAATAACATTGTTATTGTTGGTCACAGAAAGATTTCTAAATTTTAGTAAATTCAATTATCAAGAGTTATGGGTGACATGCATAATCTATTAATCATGACTTTTTGCTTAATCATAGCTCTATCACTTAATGAATTGCTTACCAAACTTTTAATATTTTATATTACCAATAAATCAAAAAGAGGAAGTTTTTTATATCAACTTTTTTTAGTCTTTATATCTCTTTTTGAGATAGTTGCCTGGGTAGCTCAGACTGGATAGAGCACCTGCCTTCTAATAATGAAGCAGTTCTAATAGGAGAAAGCAGGGGGTCGCAGGTTCAAATCCTGTCCCGGGCGTTTGATTTTGCTTGGAAATGTAAGAAATAAAAGAACAAGTATTGTTTAACTAACTTTCACAGATTACTAAATATCTCTTTCTCAAATAATTTAAATTTATATTCTTCATAAATATTTAATGCTGTGTAATCAGATACAATCTCAGAAAAATTACTTAAGAAATCTCGTATCAGTTTTCTAAACTCCTGAATACTTTCTACTTCAATATCTATTTCAAGCTGCCAGTCACCAAGGCAATTTACTAAATAAACTATATTTGGATTTTGCAGACAATAATTATAAAGTTTATTTTCTTTTTCATTATTAAAATTGTGAAGATTTATTAAGACTTTATAATAAATACCCTTTAGCTTATTTACATCTGGCCAGATCATATAATGCTCAATTACTTCTAATCTTTCAAGTTTTTTTATTCTCTGTATTACTGTATCTGGAGATATTTTTAATTTTGAGCTTATCTCAACCGAATTAATTCTAGAGTTTTTACTCAGCATATCTAAAATCACTATATCTCTCTCATCTAACTCTATTTTATTATTACTTCCGCCCCATTCAATTTTTCTTTCAGTTGTTCCTTTTTTTTCAATTAAATAATCCCTATAATAATGATGTGCATTGATTATAGTAGTAATATGTTGCTCTTTAATAAACTTCCAAAACTTGTTATTAATTTCTTTTAATATATTATTTAATTCTTCCATAGATCTTGCTTTGATTCCAAAAATCATTGAATAACTTCCATCACAGCTTGATAGCCATGAAACAAAAGGATTTTTACAAAGATGTTCTATGATTTCCTTTTCTTAGTTTTCAGTTATATTATGCAGTCTTAGATAAATCTTATAATGAGTAAATCCGAGTTTTGACATATCTATTACTGTAAGATAATCTCTTATCAACCCCTCCTGTAAATATTTTTTAAGCCGATATAGAATACTTTCTCTCTTCAATTGCACCTTTTTTGCTATCTCTGAGAGGGGTTGTCTAGCATTTTTATCCAATTCATATAATATTCTTTTATCCTTTTTATCAAGTACCATTTTAATTAAAATCTATTAATATTTATAAATTTATCGTTTGATGTGCACCCTTCTAGGTGGACAGTTAGAATAGCTAATAGTTCTTTTTATA
>JBBSYU010000123.1:0-6378 GCA_038045105.1 Nanobdellota archaeon
TAGAAATAAGTTACGCTACAGACTAAAAGTCTGTAGTTATCTTACAGCAAATATGAATAAAAAATTAAAAGATAGTTTATTGAAACAGCATTATAGAATTATTGGAAATCATAGTTCTGTGAAAATCTGCGAATGGACAAAAAAATCACTTGTTGACAAGGGAGTTTGTTTTAAACAGAAATTTTATGGAATTAAATCTCATAGATGCGTCCAGATGTCTCCTGCAAGCGTTTTCTGCCAGAACAAATGTATTCATTGCTGGAGAGCAATTGAATTAACTGATGATAAGAAAATGAATAAAAATTTAATTGATAATCCTAAAGAGATAATTAAACAATGTATTGAATCTCAAAAAAAATTATTAATTGGTTTTAAAGGATTTAAAAATACAAACAAGAAAAAATACAAAGAAGCACAAGAGCCAATGCAGTTTGCAATTTCACTTACAGGAGAACCAACTCTTTATCCTAAATTAGGAGAACTAATTTCTGAATTAAGAAAAAGAGGAAAAACAACATTTGTTGTTACAAATGGTTTAATGCCTGCTGTATTAAGCGAGCTTAATAAAGAGAAAAATTTGCCAACTCAATTATATTTGTCATTAAATACTCCAAATAAAGAAATGTACGATAAATGGCATAGAAGTTCTGAAAAGCAGGCTTGGAAAAAATTCAATGAAACACTTGCTTTATTTCTAAAATTAAAAACTCGCAAAGTCATAAGAATGACTCTTGTTAAAGATTTGAATGATAAGGATGAATATATTTCTGAATTTGCAAGATTAATAAAAAAAGCAATGCCGGATTTTATAGAAATAAAATCATACATGGCAATTGGTTTTTCAAGATACAGGAAAGGAATGGGTTATGATAAAATGCTTTCTCATAATGAAATTAAGGATTATTCAAAGAAACTTGTTAAAGAATTAAAAAAAGAAAAATATAAAATTCTTGATTCTCATAAATTAT
This sequence comes from Nanobdellota archaeon, assembly GCA_038045105.1. Lineage (GTDB taxonomy): Archaea > Nanobdellota > Nanobdellia > Pacearchaeales > GW2011-AR1 > ARS1285. The sequence goes on from JBBSYU010000123.1 coordinate 969, forward strand.
CAAGGGTTGTGCTGATTGGGAAGGACAAGAAGAGGATGAAGATCCAAAAAAATCAGATATGATTTTTTAGTCTCATTCAAAAACCATAAAAGTTTTTGAAGATAAAGATGAAGGAAATTTAAATCTTCAATAATATCTTATGTGTTATTGATTGCAATAAAGTATTTAAACAAAATTTATTATATTTTAATATGACAACAACAGAATATGCTGAGCCTGTTAGAACAATAGGAGGGCATAGGCAATTACCACGAAAAGATATAGTTGATATGCTTAAGAAATGGGGTTTTTTAAAAGATGTAACTATTGAACCTCCGATGGGTAGGATTCATCTTTATGCTGATTTAGCAGAATCTCCAATGTTAGCATCAACTCTTCATTTTAGAAGAGGTGGAAATGAAAAAACATCAGAAGAAATGAGGAAAAATTTATATGAAAGAGCGGAAAGAGAAATGAAAAAAGCTTTAGAATATTTAAGACATGGAGAACCTTATGATGAACATTTTGAAAAAATTGTCGATGGAAAACCTTATCCAGCACACTGGATGACAAATGGAAGGAGTCAAAGAGATTGTTGGAGATTTGGAATAGAAATTTATAATGCTCTTACATGGGAATATTCACAAAAAGGACTAGATATATCTCCTCTATTAATTCAAAATAGAAGATTAACAACAATAAGAGAGCTAGAAAGAATGAGCATGAATAGTGCATCATTATAATTCTAAATTAAATATGAGGGGGAAGGAGATTTAATTGCAGATTAATATTTCTAAAACATGTAATGCATCAATTTGTCTTGGATTTCCTACTACTAAACAATGCGATAAAATTTCTTTTGCTCTTGATTTATCCATATAATCTCCTGAAGGAAGTCTGATAAAACCTTCTTGATTTGGATGTTCATATCCTAAAAAAGTAAGATAACCTAATAATTCTGCTCTGCAGTCAGGATATCCTAATTTTCTTAAATTTCTTCTTTCTCCAAGCCCTCTATTTAATCTATAAACTATATCCTCTTGATTTCTCTGTCTTTCTAATTCAATAGTATTTATTATTCCAGATTGAGAATTCATCTTACATAAAAATAATACTTAAGCTGGTTTAAAAAGATTATAATCATCATTCATATTTATTTCATTAAAAAAGTTTTTTGCTTTAATATAATCCAAGGCATCACGCGCTTCTATGTGTCTAATTCTTCCTACAACTGGACTTCTTAATATCATTTCTGCTTCATTAAATGTTAAATATCCTCCGAGAGAGGTATTTGTTCCCCAAATATCTCCATAATTTCTCCCATCTTCTTTTGCTTCAAAAGAAAAACCTTTTGATTCATATTTTTCAATAATATTTATTAAATCTTCAAGAGTTTCACATCCTAACTCTCTTGCTTCTTTTTTTCTATTATTAAAATTAGAATGTGTAGTTTCTATTGCTGTTGCCATCTTACATAAAAACAATTCCGTCTTTTGTCAACGCTGTGAACCGAATACCTGCAGGCAAATTAAGAAGAGCAGAAATTAATGCCATGTGCTCCTTGCCTGTTCCTGATGCTATGGTTAATGCAACTTCTGTTCCTTTGACTTTTCCTTGGAGTTTCTTTAGTATTTCTTCTTTTAATTCAACAATTCCTGAAGAACTTACTTCTATGAATTCAAAATCTTTTTCAATTGTGAATTTTTTTGCAAAATTATTTCCAATAAGAATTATGCTTTCCCAGTCACCTTGCTTGATAACTCCTGCAACCTGTGCCCAGGTTCCTTCACCTGCACCTAAAAATGCTATTAGTTCCATTAATAAAACAATTTGGTTAAATTTATAAGGTTTTATGTTCTCGATAATAGATAAAAAGAGATAAAGATTATAATAAATTATTGGTAATATTACAAACCGAGGAGTTTTGTATGAGATGATTAAGATGTTTAATAGTGCATAATAACAACTTCCCTGCACTAATCAACAGAAGCCATAACTCATAAAGATTGATATTACTAATAAAGACAGCCCTTTTGCTTCACAAAAGCCCTGGGGTAAAAATGAGTAATAAAACCTAAATAAAAATAATAAACATTAACATGAAAGACATACCATTATCTGAAATAACACTTAGAAAATATGAAAAGCCTGCTAATCTTGAAAAGAGAGAGTTAGTGAGAAAGATATGTCTTTCTCTTGGATTATTGCAGCTGGCTGATTCAAGAGATATTATTGTTGATATCCTGCTTGTTTTAATAGATGCAAATAAAACAAAAGAGAGACTAACTGGTGAAGAAATAAACTCCAAGGTAGAGGAATTAAGAAAAAGATACAGCCTTCCTACAAAAGGATTGGCTGAATCAAATATTCGGAGACAATTAAAAAGATTAAGGGACATGATGCTTATTGACAAGTCAGAAAATAAATATTTTTTATCAGAACATTCTTCACTCAAGGAAATTTTTGAGAAAAGCATAGAGAAGTTTGTCATACCTCAGATAATAGAGAGGGTAAAAGAGTATTTGAATGAATTGGAAAAATCATAAATTTTAAAATTGAAAAAGTTATAATGATTTTTTCCAGCAATACTCTCCATTTCTATCAAAATTAAAATGTCTCCAAAAACCAGGATTAGTCACATTTCTTGCAATTAATCTTTTACATCTCAATTCTCTTGCAATAGATTCCATTGCTTCAATTAATTTTCTTGCAATGCCTGATGTTTCAAGAGGAGGCCATACTCTTATATGAATTCCATCTATTGCTTTTTTTGGAGAATCATACCAAAAATCAATATGAGATGCTCTTGTATCATGAAAAACATCTTCTTCAGAGGAGTTATTAATTGAAATTAAATAAGAATTATAAGGACTATCTCTTGGACTAGACTCATGATGAGTTTTTACATAGGCTCTAAATAATGGATATAATCCATACTCCAAAACTTTTAATTCTGAAATTCTTAATATATCTTTCTTGCCTGCCATTTAAAAATTAAAAATAAGAAGCTTTTTAAATTTACTATATAAAATTTAATAAGGTTGAACTTCTATATGATCATAAAAACATTTAAAAACCTCCTTTTTATTGAACTATTATACCAATAACTACATCAATTACCTCTATTTTTCTTAGAGTTTAATTGCATAGGTAGAAGGTTACTAAGAATAAATTAATGTTGAAGTAACATGACAAGTGAAGAAAACTTTTTAAAGGCAATAAAGGAAATCAGAAAAACAGACAAAAAGCATAATTTTGACCAGACAATAGACTTAATTATAAATCTAAAAAACTTTGATGTAAGAAGAGAGGCTTTCAGCATATTTGTTCAGGTTCCAAATAAAATAAAAGAAAAGAAAATAGCTGCTTTTCTTGAAAAAGAGTCAAAGGCAATTGATACAATAAAAAAAGATGATTTTCCAAGATATAAAGAGAAAAAAGATATTAAAAAGTTAGTAAAACAATATGATTTTTTTATTGCCAGCGCTAAACTAATGCCAGCAATAGCTACTAGTTTTGGAAGGGTTTTAGGGCCTGTTGGAAAAATGCCATCTCCTCAATTAGGAATTGTTCCTTCAGAGGATGATAATATGATTAGTGCTGTTAAAGATAAGATAAACTCCACTGTAAAAGTGAGGGTCAAAGAACCAAGCATAAAAATAGGAATTGGAAGAGAGTCTCTTAGTGATGAGCAGATTTTAAAAAATATTCTCGCTGTTTATAATAAAATTCTTGAAACTCTTCCAAAGAAAAATGAAAATATAAGAAATGTTAAAATTAAACTTACAATGGGAAAGCCAGTTAATGTGGAGCTGTAAAAATGAAAACCTCAATAAAAACTAAGAATCCAGGTTCAGATTTTGAGAAATCTGAAGGTCCTACATCAAAAATAAAAGCAGTTCAGAAACTAGCTGAGCAGATAAAAAAATCAAAAACTCTGATGATAGTTTCTATTAAAAGCCTGCCTTCAAGACAGTTTCAAGAAATTAAAAAAACAATAAGAGACCATGTTTCAATAAAAGTTGCTAAAAAAAATATTTTTTTAAGAGTAATAAAAGAATTAAAAAAAGATTCTGCCCTGCCTATGGAAGAATATATTAATGAAAACTGCGCATTTGCAATTTCAAACAACGAAGGTTTTGAATTAGCAGGAATGATAGCTAAAAAGAAAACACCTGTATTTGCAAAAGCAGGGCAAATTGCTCCAAATGATATTGAAGTTAAAGAAGGACCTACTGACTTGGTTCCAGGACCTGCTATTTCAGAATTAGGTGCATTAGGAATACAAATCTCTGTGGAAAATGGAAAAATTGCAATAAGACAGCCAAAGATTGTTGTTAAACAAGGGCAGGTTATCAATGAAGGAGCTGCTGCTGTTTTAATGAAATTAGCAATTCAACCATTTTCAGTTGGATTAGATCCTGTTGCATTTTATGATATTCATTCTGAAAAAATATACAAAGACATAAAGATAGATTCTGATGCTGCTGCAAATGAATTAACAAGCGCTGCTGGAAGAGCGCTTGGTTTTGCACAAAAAATTGCATATTATTGCAAGGAAACAATTGGATATTTACTGGCAAAAGCAAGTATGCAGGCTAAAGCACTTGAAAATAAAACTGCAGTTGCAGAGCAGTCTGCAGAGGGAGGAAATTAGGTTGAAAAATACAATATTAGAAGATTCAGTCAGAGGATTTTTAAGAGCAATGGCTAGAAGAAGAGAGGACACTAAAAGTTCAGAGGATTTAGCAGTTCAATTGAAAAGACTTGCGGGAATTTCATCTCAATTAAGTTATAATCATTTAAATTTATCGGAGGAAACAGCTTAAGATGGAATACATATATGCAGCTCTATTGTTGCACAAACTAGGAAAGCCAGTTGATGAAGAACACGTGAATAAAATACTTCACTCTACTGGAACAAGCATTGATGAATCAAAAGTCAAAAGCCTTGTTGCTAGTTTGAAAGGTGTTGATATAGATGCAGAACTTGCTAATGCAGTTGTTGCAAGCGCAGCGCCAGCAGCCGGAGCATCATCTAGTGCAAAACCTGCAGAAGAAAAGAAAGAAGAAAAGGCAGAAGAATCAACAGCAGGTTTAAGTTCTCTATTTGGTTAGAGCTTTCTTTTGTAAGGTTTCTAGATAGGTAAAGAAACCTCGGAAAGAAATATTCAAAAACCGAATAGAGAGAAACCTAATTGTAATCAGGTTAGGAAAATACTGCTGTTTCAAAAACTTAGAAGTTCTGACATCAAAATAATTATAGAGAGAAAAGATTGTTTAGTATTGATAATAACTCATGTAAGTTACAGCTTCTGTTGATTTGTTTTGGCATCTGATTCTCACTTTTTGCTTCTCATAAACATTTCTTAATGATTTTACATTACTCCTATGAGAATTCTTCAAACTTATTTTAGTAACATATTTAAAG
>JBBSYU010000124.1:0-6764 GCA_038045105.1 Nanobdellota archaeon
TCACAAACCACACACTTTAGTGTGTGGTGGCACATTGTTTTTTTGATTTTATTATTGAATATAATTTTATGCAGTTCTTATATTCCTGTTAATCCTGCTGTAAACAAATTTGTTGAAGAACCTGAAGAACTGGGATTATCCCTTGGATTTGATAATCCAGCAGCAGCTAAAATAGAAAACGCAGAAATAAGAACCAGTGGAACAGGAACAGGAGCAAGAACAGAAGTAGTTTTAAGACAAGGGGGGAGAATAGAATTTGGGCAGGATTTAGAAAAATTATTTGGAAAAACTATTGATTCTGGAAATTTAGATTTAACCAAGAAAAATAAATTTGTTTTTCAAGGAGGTTATTTAGTTGAAGCAGAATTTACAACAAAAACTGAATTACCGAAAGTTTATTCTATTAATGGTGCTTATTTTGAAGTGCCTGAACAATCAAAAGTTGTTATGAAAGACAAAGACATAACTGTAACACCTTTGAAAAAATCATCTAGAGAAATCTCAAAACCTCTTTTAGCAGATGAAGAAACTAAAGTCCCCTCTGGCATGAATGTTAAATATGTGATAACCCCTGGAAATGACTTGGTTATTTCTATAAATTCCTTTTACTATGTTCCAATAAAACAAGGAGAAGTTAATTTTTTGAGTGATACTCCTCCAGAAGTTAATGAGGTTTTATTAACAGGAGAAAAAGTTGTATTAGGTGATAGGAAAAGTTTTGAAAATATAATAAATTTCAAAGATATATCTTATAGCAGAACTATTTTAAGTGATATTGAAATAATAAATCATGATTTTGAATTAGGCACCAGACTCTTCTTTGAAAAAGAAAGTACTCCTGACATGATTAGGCCTCACATAAATATCAAAGCTAATACGGATATTGGTGGAGGTGATGCTCCCGGTATTCCTTTTATCACTGGTTATAATATTAATATTGTTCCTGATATTTATGGAAATTCTCCTGTTGTTAATTTTAATCCTGGAAATCCTATTTTTCCTGGAATGACTGAAGGGCAGTCAATCAGCATTGACGCAGGAAGTTCAAAACTAAGTTTTTCAACATCTTTTGTTCCTGTTGAGGGGGGTGAAAGGGTTGATTCTAATTTTTTTGTATATTCCAAAGATGCTAAAATAATGAACAGCGGAGATAGTTTTGTGATTAAAGAAGACAGTGGAAAATCTAAATGGTATGTTGAAAGGACTGGGGAAAACACTAATTATTATCCTATGAAATTGACAATTGTTGAGGAAAAAACAGAAGAAATAGGAGAAGGTAAAAATGCCTTCATTGATACTTTAACAATATATCCTGATACAATACAAGTTAATGGAAAACCTGTTGTTATTGTGAGGGGGGTGAATGAAAATCCTGCCGTAGGCGATATTATAATAGAAAATGAATTTGTTGGAGAGAAAATGAGTTTAGGCGAGAAAGTAAAGACAATAATAATCAATGTTATTGGAGGTGGTGCACAGAAAATTTTTGGAGAAGACGCAGGGTATGATACAGAGAGATTCCTTTATAAATTATTATTTTCAGGAGACGAAGACAAATCTGCGCCTGCCTGATTATTTCTTGATGCATATTGGTATTGTCAATAATTTAAGAGATGAGGAATTAGTTGATTTGTTGTGGCTCATTATTTTCTAGAAATCCTCATTCATAACTCTTGCTACTCATCTTCATAACTTATCAGGTTATTATATACTGATATCTTTTTGAAAATGTGAAAACTTTAAAAGTTTGGTATGAGATGATTAAGAGAGCTGTTTTTTATTATACTATTACTTCATATTTTAATCTTCTCATAAACATCTCCAAAATTTAAATATTACTGATACATCTATTTTTTTATTTCTTCCTTATCAAATCCATCATGGATTTTCTCTCAAACTTGATTATTTCTCCTGTGTCTGAATCAATTAGAATATGAATGATGATTAATCCTTCTAACATGCAGGTTAGATTCCAGATTTGTTTTTCTTCTTCATTTGTTTCCTCGCTCTTATATTTCTGGAGAACAGCAATTATTTTGCTGAATTTTGAGGCTATTCCTTCATCCAGTGTTTTTATTTTTGCTGTTGATTCTGCTTCATCCAAGTCAAACCTGACACCTGGATTTATTTTTTTTAGTTCTGGAAATTTTCTATTTTCAGAGTTTACAAGCTTGTCCTCATTCATTTTTATTTTTCCCAGTTCATTAATGGAAAAGCTAAAGACTTTCTCTCCAACCCTATAGTCAAGGCTTTTTTTATTGTCATTGCCAAAAAAATCCAGCACAAAAAATCCAGCACATAGTTCTGCATCTGGATTTTGTTTTATGAAATCTTTGAATAAGAAAGATTCTGAAATTTCTTTGAATGTTTGTTTAAGTGTTGTTTTTTCTGGTTCCATGCTTTTGATATTATTAATTAAATCTAATTGTTTATTAATTTAATTATTCTTTATCTAGGCTTATAATCTTGTCTTAATAAAGCATAGATCATTTCATCATGTATTTTTCCATTTGCTTTAGACCTTACAGCTTTTCTCTTAATTCCTTCTCTTTGAAAACCATATTTTTCTAATAGCCTTTCTGAAGAGGGATTTCCTGCAAAAACTCCTGCTTCAAGTCTTCTTAATTTTAATCTTTTAAATGCTAGATTTAATACAACTTCAAGTGCTTCTGAGCCATATCCATTTCTCCAATAGTCTTGGCCTAACCAATAGCCTATTGTTGCTGTTCCTTGATATCTATTAATATGATGAATTCCTATCCCCCCTATTACGGCTCGTTCTGATTTTAATTCTATTCCAAAAGTATAATCTTCTTTTGGTTTTTTCTTTACTTTTTCTTTTTGGCCCTCTATCCATTTTTTTGCATCTTTTGGTTTGTATGGATAAGGAACAACTAAAAGCCATTTTGTTACATTCAGATTATTTATATTTTTAACTACATCTGGAATGTCTTTTTCTGTTACTTGCCTTAGGATTAATCTTTTTGTTTGAAGTTTCATGAAAATTTAAGTAAATAAGATGTTATAAAATTATCTAGTTTATTTTACTTTCTTAGAATCTCAATAAAATCTCTTTTAAAACTCTCTTCATCTATTTTTTCAACAACATTAATATTATGTCGAGAATCTTGAAAACCACACTCTAAAGAGGTTGTCCCATAATCCTTATGGAACAGAAAAATTCGGTTTTATAGACGCTAAAAAGCTAAAAAAGTTTTAAAAAATGGTAAAAAACCGAATTGTGACTCAGCCTGTTTAACCCAGAGTTCTTGACATTATAGAAAACATTATATATTATTATCACCTATCATAATAATGAAAAGAGAAATTAGCGATAAGAATATACTGGATAAATTTGTTGAGGATTTTGTCAAGGTTATTGACAAATATGCAAAATATATTATTGTTTCAGGATTTGTTGCAATTGCACATGGAAGAACTCGGGGGACAGAAGATATTGATATGATTATAGAGAAAATTCCGATAGAGAATTTTATTAATCTGCATAATGCTCTTTTAAATGCTGGATTTGAATGCATTCAATCCTTTGACCCAAGGGTTATTTATGATTATCTAGTCCATAATACAAGCATAAGATATACTCGAAAAGGAGAATTTTTACCTGAAATGGAAATCAAGTTTGCAAAAGATTCACTTGATGAATTCCAATTAAAAACTAGAAAGAAGCTTGAACTTACAGGCCTTGATGTTTATTTTTCATCAATTGAAATGAATATTGCATTTAAAGAAGAGCTTCTGAAATCTGATAAGGACATGGAAGATGCAAAGCATCTTAGGGTAATTTATAAAGATAGTATTAATGAGAATGAGATAAATGAAATCAAAAAACAGATCAAATTATTGAGATTAAGAGAGGTTGATAAATTTGAGAAGGGATAATAAATAAATATATTGGTAATGTATATAACTTGAGAGATGTTAGTGAGGGAATTAAGAGATTAGTTAGAAGCAATAAGTGAGGGCAACAACAATCCTACAAATCAACAGATGCCATAACTGATAAAGCATATATGATACCAATAAGAATAATATTAGTAATGTAAAAATATAGGAAATGGGTAAGAGAGGCTAAAAAATATGACAAGGGATAAATCACATATGGAGCAGGTTGAGAGATGGGCAGAGTATGTCAGGAATAATCCTGATTGGAAGAAAAAACATACTGAATTCATTAATGCTCAATTCATTATTGCTAAAAAATTTTATGGAAAACTTGCAGAGACTCCTAGTGGAAGAGAGAAGATTAAAGGATTGAGAGAGTTAAAGATTAAGAGATAGTAGGCTTATCTTGCTATCTTTGAAGGTATTTTACCATATCTTTTTACCCTGGCTTTTCTGTAGCCAATTAATTTTTTGTGTTGGTTTATCTCTTCTTGTGTCCTTATTACTACTTGTTTTGTTTTAGGAGTTATTTTTTCTGAAAATTCTAGAGGAAGGTTTAGGTTTAATTTTGGAATTCTGGAGGTTTTTTTGGGTTTCAACATTTTTTATCTTCAAGTTCTACAACTGCTCTTAAACAATTATAAGCAAAAGTAAGATATGCTTTATAGGCATCATTATCTATAAAACCTTTTCCACTTGAGTTAAATACTAATGATTTACTATCACAATTCATCCATACTTCAAGTCTTCCATGATATTTTCTTGAATCAGGAATAGTATCATAATCAATATTCCTTATATCAGTTTTTGCTTCTAATTTACATAATGTCAATCTATATTTTAGATCTGGGATTTCATGAATTATTATTCTTCCAACAACTTCTCCTAGATCAGAGACTTCTTCATTTACCCTATAATTAACTGTTCTTGTTAAACTTGGCATATTTATATTATTTTTTTATCTTTTTTCTTCAATTTCCTTAATTAGGGAAATCAGGATTTATTAACTTAATTATTCCAGGTATTTACTTACCATTTATGAAGCCACTATAAAATTACCTGATTCTATCTAGTTAATTTTTCTTTTTTATTGGTATGTCAAGAACTCTGGGTTAAAACCCAGAGCGTGTTGAGTTCTTGAGCATCTCAGAAATCTTTCAGAAGATTTCTGATGACACCCAAAAAACTTCTGGAAGTTTTTTAGTGTGCTCCAAAATGCCTTTTCTTTCTCCGAACTAAAGTAGGGAGGGTATGAAAAGAGCATTTTGGACATCTTAATATCCTTATCAGTTATGCAAGTATTTCATTAATATTTTTTACATCCCCCCTTATTTCTCACATCTCACTCTCAACTCGATGATTATTGCACTTACCAAATTAAAGAAATCTTTCCTTAATAAAATTTGGAAAGATTCAATTCAGTATTCTGAGCAAGTTCCTGTCCTAGATAACTTTAATAACAAATACTTTTTATATATTTCATGAACAATATCTTTGAAATTATTGATAAAAGTGGAAGAAGAATTCATTTATCAAAAGAGAGATGGGGTCATATTAGAATAAAGCATCCGAATGTTGATAATTTTGAATTAATTAAAGATACAATAATTAATCCAATTGATATTATAATCTATGAAGAGGATATAAGAATTTTTTACAAATATTTCAAACATCAGAAAGGTTCTTTAAAATATTTAAAAGTTTTAGTTAAATATTTAAATGGCAATGGTTATGTAATTTCATCGTATTTTATAAAAAATATAGTATAAATAAAATGAAAGGGCAAATGAGCATATATTATGATGAAGAAGCAGATTACTTAGAGATATTTATTGGGGATCCTAGACCTAATTATGGTGAAGATGTTTCTAATGGAGTAACTCTGTTCAAGGATGAAAAAACAGATGAAATCGTTGGCATAGGTATTTTAAATTTTAAGAAAAAGACAAGTAGTTTAAATAATCTTGAAATTGATCTTCCAATTGATATTAATTTTGTTTCTAAGGTGATTTAGGATATTGATATTTCAGTGTTTACTTAGCCTTATTAGATATGTAGGGGTTATTTAATCTATTTTGCATATCATCCATATTTTTTATACCTCACTACATAACTTTTTGATAATTGCATTTACTAAAATTTTAAAATCTTTTCATGTACAAATGTTTGAAAAGATTTAGGTTCAGAAATTTGATTAAATGCAGATTGTTTTTATCAACCGTATTTACTTACGTTTCTGGAGCACTTTAATATTTGCCGACTCTGTCAGACAAATATTCTTTATAATTGGTAATGTCAATAAACTTAAAGTTTTGTAAGCATGCATAAGCGATTTTTCTCATCATCTACATAACTGAATTAATTGATGAATACTAATAAATTTAGAGATTAAACTTCAGAAACGTAAGCTATTTCTATCAACCCAAATATTTATAAATGTGATTAATTATTATTTTTTATGGCAATGAATTGCAATTATCTCTGGCAAAAGAACTAATTCTTACCTAGATAGAACTATATCAGGTAATTGCCCCTGGCTATTCTTCATTTGATACCTTTGATGTTGTAATTATCGGTAGTGGTATTGCTGGAAGTGTTTTAGCATATGAACTTGAAAAAAGGAAAGTTAAATATTTTATTTGCACTGAACAAAAGAATCCTTTGTTTAATACTTCTTCCTTAAGTTTCGGGCATTTTAGGGTTCCTAAGCTAGATGATTTAGAAAGTATTATTGAAAGAAGCATAGCTCAATTAGGTGAGGATGAAAAAAGAATGAGATTTATCTATTTAAATGCAGGTTTGGTTTTAAATTTTAGTATATAATCTATATAAAAAAGCTTGCCTTTTTTAAGGGCAAGCAA
>JBBSYU010000125.1:0-15927 GCA_038045105.1 Nanobdellota archaeon
AAAAAATATTAAAGGCTTTGGGCGTAGTGACCAAAAAGTAGGGAAAATTTAAGTAGTTAATGAATTATATTTTAGACTTTCAGTTATGAAAAAGGAATTAGCCAGATTATAATAATCTATAAAAAGGCTTTTTGGTTTTTGTTTTAATGGATAATGTAAGTTCAATTTCAATTGAAAATTCAATATTTGCTGATTTGCACATACACTCTCGATTTTCACGTGCTTGCAGCAAGGACTTGAATATTCCTAATTTAGTTAAATGGGCGCGTGTGAAAGGGTTAGGGTTGTTGGGAACAGGTGATTTTACGCATAATGAATGGCTAGGAGAGATTAGAGAGCTTCTGAAAGAAGAAAAAGGGATTTATTGGTATAATGATGATGTTGGCAAGTTTCCTTTTGTTTTGAGTTCTGAAATTTCTCTTATTTATACTCATAATGGAAAAGGAAGAAGTGTTCATCTTGTTTATCTTGCTCCTTCTCTTGAAGTTGTTGATAAGATAAATTTATGGTTAGATAGTAAAGGTCGTCGGGATTATGATGGAAGGCCTATTTTTAAAATAAGCTGCAGAGATTTTGCAGCAAAAATGGAAGAGATTGATTCCAGGATTGAGGTAATACCTGCGCATTGTTTATTGCCTGATAGTTATATTCATATTAAAGAAGGCATTAAAAAAATTAAAGATATAAAAATTGGTGATAAGGTATTGACTCATAATGGGAAATTAAAAGAGGTTAAGGAAATTTATACTAGCGATTATTTAGGGAAAGTTTATAAGATTAGGCCTTGGTATTTCTCAGAAGGTTTAACAACTACTCCTGAGCATCCTTTTTATTTTATTAAGAGTTATAAAAATTGCAAATCCACAAAAGGTTTATGTAAACCTCTGTGCTCTAAGAATGATATCTGTAAAAAAAGATTTTATAATAATTATAAACCTGAATGGATAATGGCTAAAGATGTAGAAAAAGGAGATTTTTTGGTTTATCCAAGACAAAAACCTGAAAAAGATATAGACATTATAGAAATTACTGATTTTATTAAAAATTATAAATCTTTTAATAAAGAATATATTTTACCAAAAAATTCAAGGAATAATAGAAATTATATTAATAAAAAGATAATTGTTAATAAGGAGTTTTGTAGATTATTAGGATATTTTCTTTCAGAGGGTTATTTAATAGGCAAGTCTGCGATAGGATTTAGTTTTCATTCTAAAGAAAAAGAATATATAAACGAAGTTATATCTGCAATTAAAAATTCTTTTGGAATGTTAGAGCATAAAATTGATTCAAGAAGAGAGACTCAAGCAGATATAATATTCTTTTCTAATATATTAAATGAGTTTTTTAGTAACTTCTATTTTGAAGATGAGAAAAGAGCTTGGAATAAATTTGTTCCATTAGATTTTTTATATCTAAAAAATGAAAAATTAGCAGAGATATTGAGGGGATGGTGGAGAGGAGATTTGGGTTATAGTGTTTCTAGACAATTGATTAATCAAATGAAATTAATCTGTATTCAATTAGGAATTATTCCTTCTATTTTAATTAATAAACCTGAAATTTATAATAAAAAGAAACATTTTATAGGTGAGAGGGAGATTATTTCAAAGAGAGATTTATATGTTATTTCAAATCTTTCTTTTTTTGAAAATGATTATGGAATGTTAAATGAAAAGTGTTTTAAGAGGAGCATAAATAAAATTAACAGAAAACATGGTTGGTTGGATGAAAATTATGTATATCTGCCTGTAAGAAAAATTGAGATTAAGGATTATTCTGGAGAAGTTTATAATTTAGAGGTTGAAGAAGATAATTCTTATGTTTCAGAATTTGCATGCGTTCATAATTGCTGGACACCTTATTTTGGAATTTTTGGAAGTGAGAGTGGATTTGATAAACTTGAAGAAGCATTTGGAGATAAGACTTATTTGATACATGCAATTGAGACTGGAATAAGTTCTGATCCTGAAATGAACTGGAGAATAAAAGATTTGAATGATAAGGCTATTGTTAGTTTTTCTGATTCACATTCATTTTGGCCCTGGAGATTAGGGAGAGAAGCAACTATTTTTTCATTGAATTCAGATGGAAAAATTAGTTATGATTCAATAATTCAGCAGATAAGAGAAAAAAGTTTTATTGGAACAATTGAAGCTGACCCTGCTTATGGAAAATATCATTTTGACGGGCATATGAATTGTAATTTTTCTTCATCTCCTGCTGAAACAAAAAAATTAAATGGAATTTGTCCCGTATGTAATAAACCTTTAATTGTTGGTGTTGAGTACAGAGTTGAGGAATTAGCTAAATTAGGAGAAGCTAATCATAAAGACAAGAAATTTTATTATAAAATACTTCCCTTGCATGAATTAATCTCACTATCTATTGGAATTGGAATCAACAGCAAAGGATGTTGGAAAATTTATAATGAACTTATTGAGAATTTTGGAAATGAATTTAATATTTTGCTGAAAGTTTCAAAAATTGAACTTGCAAAAGTTTTGAAAAGTGAGTTGCTTGTTGATTTGATAATGAAAAATCGCGAGGGCAAGATAGATGTTGAACCAGGCTTCGATGGCCAATACGGACGTCCTAGACTGAATTTTAAGGTTCCAAAAGAATCTTTATCTAAATTTATTTGATATTTGCATATAACATATATCTTGCTTTTTTTTCATCTAATTGAAGTATTTTTTTGCCTTTATCCGCAGTTTTCCATTTTCCACAAAGGTTCTTTTTTATAAATCCTTTATTTTTAAGGCTTGATATGAGTTTAAAATTAGCAGACTTATTAAATTTTGTATATTTTTCTATTTCACTATATCTTTTATTATCTTGATTGAGAAATTTTATGACATTTAATTGACTTAATCCATAATTATTTATCTTTTCACATTTTATAAATTTTGAAGGATTAGATAAAAATTCTTTTGTTTTTAGTTTATTTTTTATAAAATAAATCCTTTTGTTATTTTTTGTTTCAAAACTAATTATTCCCTCTTTAGATAACCATCTTAGATGATTACCTATTGCAGTTTTTAATACTTTAATCTTTAACACTAAATTTGTTGTCCCCATAGGTTTTAGTATTAGTGATTTTAATATTTCTCCCTTAATCTCTCCAGGTAATTTATATTTCCAGTTCCTTGTTTGGTTTTCATTTGCTATCTTAATTAATTCTTGTTTATTTTGTATTGGTAAGTTACCTAAGTCTTCTTTTAAGAGATTAATACTTTTTGATAGTATATTAAATCTAAAAATTGGACCCTTTGATTCCCAGGTTTTTCCGCATTTATAATCAAGTTTTTTACATATATTTTTTAAATCTTCTAGAAATTCTTCATTACAAGAATCTATTCTTACATTACTTCCATCCACAGTCCCTTCATCTATAATGGCTGCCCTGATAATTGCCGATAAATTTTTTCTATTACCTTTAAAAAATTTTAAAGGAACTCTACATTTTTTACTATTGAAATCTATTTTAAGATAATCTTTGAGAATTAATGGAATTGCTGTTGGAAAATGTACATGATCTTGATGAATTTTGAAATTTATGTCTCCAAAACATTCTTTTAATTCATTTATGAATTCTTTTTTTGTTTCTTTAGGAAAGTTATAATAAGCAGCATAACCATTTTCTTGATTATAACAACCATCACACATAATATGAATAACTATTTCTCTAAATGATGGCGAATCTGCTATTGGAATTTTGGGATTTTTTATGTAAAGATTTGATTTTTTTGTTCCGTAAGCTATAATATTATTATTTAATTCTTTAAGATTATTTTTATTTATTATTTTAAGTATCTCTTTTATCTTTTTTAAAGGGAAATAATCTGTTCTTTTTTTCCATTCTATAATTGTTGTTTTACTAATCTTTAGTTTTTTAGAAAGATAGTTTAATTTTATTTTAGATAATTTATCCAAAATTTCTTTTTTATAATCATCATTTAGTTTAATATAGATTCTATCGGGAAAATCTTTAATACTAATCTCCATTAATAAATTACTATTATTGTATATTTAAATCTTTGCTAAAACTGATGGTTCTTATAGAGTGGTAAACTAAAATAAAATATGGTGAGCCTATTTTAAGCGAGAAACAGGCGAAGCTGTTTTAAAAAATTTTAATTATGGAATATTGGTAATGTAAAAAATGATGAGTTGCGCAGATGAGATGATTAAATCGCTTAAATGAATACCTCCCCTTTAGAGATTAAACAATTCTGATAAAGAATTATTAATTTTTTTTAAATGCAATAAAAATTATCTTAGTTTTTTTCTACTAAAAACTCACAATGATTCTTTTTTGCGAGTTGTTCTACATTTTGGAGGTTGTTTTGAATCTTGTGATTTATCTCTTTTAGATTACTGCCTTCTAAAGTTATTGAATATTTTCCTGCTGCAAGATAATTTATATTGCAGTTGTCTTTGCAGGATTCTTTTAAGATATTTTTTATTGTTACAATTCCTTCGGAAGACTTGCTTGAAAGCCTGAAAACCTGTTTTATCTGCTTTGGCTTTTCTTTTTTTAATTCAAAAATTTTAATTAATTTTTCAAACTGCTCTTTAGTTATTTCTTTTTCTAAAATTTTTTTATTTCCCTCAAGATTTCCAAAAAAATCATTCAACGCTTGTTCCTGAGTTATTTTTTCTATTAATTTTTTAGCTGATTCTTCTCCTAAAACTGTTTTCAGAACAGCCCTATGACTTTTTTCTTTTTCTACTCTATCTAAAAATTCTTTTCTTTCATTTGGTTTTACTCTTCTTAAGGATAACTGAATTTTATCTCCCTGAATTCTTAATATTTTGCAGACTATTTTTTTATTTGGAACAACATAATCCCTTATATTCCTGATTCTTCCAGGTGCTATTTCAGAGGTAGTTATTATGCCTTCACCATTTTCTTGTATTTTTACAAATACAGTTGTACCCATTACTTTGTCTACAGTACATAATACTAATTGTCCTTCTTCAAATTGTTCATCTACCATACAGAAATAGATAATTAATAGGTTTTAAAGGTTGCTGTTAAAAAATATGAAATGAAATCTTTCCAAACCTAGTTTAAGGAAAGATTTCTAAAATCTAGTAAGTGTAATAATTTTTTGAGATTGTTTTTTTGATTTTGACGGATGTCAAATAATTTCTATAGAAGATTCACAGGCTGTCCCATAATCCTTATGGGACAGGAAAATTCGGTTTTATAGACGCTAAAAAGCTAAAAAAGTTTTAAAAAATGGCAAAAAACCGTATTGTGATACAACCTGTTCAGAAAGGTAAGTAAATACCTTTTCAAATCTTACATAAGATTTATAATGAATAATCGACATATTAAATGAAAAATGAATCTAAAATGCTAGAAATAAGAAAATCTAATATTTGTGGAAAAGGGGTTTATACATTAGACTTGGTAAAAAAGGGCGAGAGGGTATTTAGATTTTCAAATAAGATCAGGAAAATAAATCATAAACAGGGATGCCACTGCAAAATATGCCGCAGATGCATAAATCTAAGAAATAATTTATGGCTTTATCCTGAAAAAGATTCTTTTGGATGGTTTCTAAATCACTCCTGCAGATCAAATTGTTATTCTAAAGGCAGGTATATTTATTCTCTTAGAAAAATAAATGCTCATGAAGAGATTACAATTGACTATTCAACGACAAATATAGATAAAAAATGGAAAAATGAAATGTCATTGTAAAAATAAAAATTGTAGAAAAATAATAAAAAGTGTTCAGTTTTTGCCCAGAAGATTATTCAGAAAATATAAAGACAATATGCAAATATTTATAAAAAATAACTATTAGTTTGGATTTTAATTCAGAATTTCAACTACTCTTGCCTTTATATCTGCTTTTCCGCCCTTGGGTTCTGCTAGTATTGCTTCGCAGATTAGGCATTTTACTCTTGTAGTTGCGCCTTCAAATATTGTCTGCTCATTTTTGCAACCCTGGCATCTTACTTTAATGAATTTATATTTTGACATAGAATTAGATAATGGAAGGGGTTTAAAAGACTTTCTGTGGGTTTTAAATATTAGTAATAGCATTGTTTAAATAATTCATGTTCTATAATAAGATATGAAAAAAGGAGTGTATACAAAGGGGCAAGTTAGTGCATTTGTAATCATAGGAATTTTGATTGTTATAATTTTGATAGGTGTTTATACCTTTAAAATTAAAAATGATGCTGAAATCAGCAATGAATTTTTTTCACAGCAAGAAATTAAACCTCAATTGGAAAATATCCAGTCAAATATACTTTGGTGTTTAGATGAAAACAGCAGAAAAGGATTAGAGACAATAGGAATTCAGGGTGGTTATTATCATAAGCCAGATAAAAGTTTTGATTTAGAAAATGAATTTGTTCCTTACTATTATTATCAGGGAAATTATTTAATGCCTAGTCATGAAAAAATTACCAGTGAATTAAAAGATTTTGTTGAAGATAAAGTAAATGTTTGTTTAAATGAATTAATATTCGATGATTTTCAATTAAAACATACTAAACCTGAGGCAAATGTTGTAATTAATGAAGATGAAGTGGTTTTTGAATTTGATAGTTCTGTGACTATTAAAAGAGGGGGAAAAAGAGCAATCTTTGAAACAAAAGATTATCCTGTAAAACAGGTTTCTGCATTGAATGATATTTTAAGTGTTGCTGAATATATCACAAATTCCCATAAAATTGATTCTAAAATGCATTGCGCTAGCTGCATTGTAAAAATTGCAGAAGAAAAAGATGTTTATGTCAGAAATATTCCTTTTTCTAATGATTCTGTGCTGATTATAATTGGAGAAAACAGAACTTCTGACAAACCTTACTTGTTTAATTTTTTAAATAAATATACTAATAAGGAAATCAGTGATGATTTTATATTAACAGGAGAATATGCTGAAAAATCACCTGAAAGTTCGGGAGGAGTTTGATAAAATGATTGACATAAATATAGATAATATAAATAAGAAGAGATTTTTAATGTTCTTATTTATAATCGGATTAATTTTAGTCCAAATTAATTTTATTAATGCTGCTGAAAAAGGAGGAATACCTGCTGATGATGCTAAAAATCTTGAAAAAGTTAATGCTGAACTTAGAACTGGTAATTTTGCTAATTTAATTGCAACTATTGAAAAGACAGATATTACTCATTCTTCGATTTTGTTTGGCAGTCTTGACAATTCTAGATTGATTGAGGCTTGGAATAAATTAGAAATAAAAAAAGCAAATGGAGAAGTAGACAGTGAAAAGACAAATAATTATAGGCAGATGCTTTTGGGAGGGCGCGGTGATAGCAAGGCTCTTGACTCTTTTATTGGAAATTTAATAAAAAGTAATAACAAGATAAAAGAATTTGAATTTAAAGGCTCTGAAAATGCTAAAGGAGCAGGCAGCATTGTTGTTGATGGAAATTTTATAATCTTGAAAGATTCTTCTGGAAATGTGCATAAAATTCCTCTTAAGGATTTGAAAGGATTTAAGAAAATATCATTTTCTGAAATGAGCAGCGGAGGAGTAGGGTATGCTGTGCATTATACTTTTGAGAAGGGAAGTGAAAGTGGGATTATTTTAAGCAGTGGATATCTAAAAGGAGATGATAAATTTGGTTATGATGTAATGGATATTGCTGGCAAGGAAATAAAATCTACAGGACATGTTAGTTTTGGAGAGAGTCCTCAGGGAGCTATTTACTTTAGAGGTGTTCCAAAAGAAGTTAGTGGAGAAAAATTTAGCAAGGGAGATTATATTTTTAGCAAACCTGGGAGAGCAGGAGATATTAGTTTTCAAGATGAACTTGGAATGCTTGAGTTTAGTGAAAGAGATATATTAAATAACCAAGGGCTCAGAGTTGGCTATCAAAGTGAAACAGGAGCAAGAGGAATTAAAAAATTAGATGGTAATGGAGATAAAATGCCTGATAAAATTATTGATATTGTACATCAAAATGGTGTTGGTATAAAATATGGAAATAGAATTATTGGGGAGAATAGCAATAAAAAAATTGAAATAACTGACAGAGGAGAAGATATTGATGTTGTATCTTCTTTAGGAATAATTAATACACAGATTACAAATAATAATGGAAAAGTTTTTTCTAAGGGGAGTGAACAAAGAGAAGTTAATTCTGGAAAAGGTGAGCCCTTAAAAATTGTTAATGGGGTAATCAGAGGAACTTTTGTTTACAGGCAGGATAGTGGAGCTGGAAGTGGTTCTGGAAGATTTAATCCTGGTGCTCCTGGTGCTGGCTCTATACAAAATAATCTGCAGTTTGTTTCTCAAGAACTAGGAGGAGGACAAAATCCAATTAATCCTGTAAATCCAATTGAAAATACGCCTGATTATCAGACTTTTTCATCTGTTAATTCTGCAAGAGGCAGAGGATTGCAATGGGATGCTGAAATGTCAAGAAAAGCTCAAGAATATAGTCAACTTATGTCTACAAGACTCGGGCTTGTGCATTCTAATATGAATTATGCTGAAAATATTGCTATGTTTACTAGTTATCAACAGCTTAGTCCTCAACAAATTGGAAAAAGATTTGGCAGTATGTGGATTAATAGTCCTGGGCATCGCAGCAATATAATGAATAGGGGTAATAGCAGAACAGGGGTAGGAGTTTATGTTAGAAACAATGGAGGAATGTATACTTATTATGCTACCCAGATATTTGCTCGATAGATTTAAACCTTTATCAGTTCATATTCAAGTTTCTTTTTTATTAGTTCAATGAATTGGTTTTCATTTTCTTTATTAATTATGCATCCTGCTGCTTGCTTATGTCCTCCTGATTCACCACCTATAGATTCTGTTATAGAATCCATGAGTTCTTTTAAGTTTCTTGGTGATTTAGGATTTCTGCCTGCCATTCTGGCTGAAATCTTTATTTTATCTTCATTATATGCCATTGCAATTATTATTGTTCCTTCTCTATAAACCTGGGAAAAAGAAAGAATAGAAGCTAAAGTTCCTATTAAAGTATCTTTTATATTGTCTTTTGCATTTATTATTACATACTCTCTGCCTTCAATTTTATTATTCTGGTCAATATATTTCAAACCTGAAATAATGTGCTGGCGATATTTAAAATACATTCTTTCTGCTTTTTTTCTTGCATCTGAATTTTTCAGGCATAGAAGGAGAGCTAATTCTGGTTTTCCCATTCTTGAGCAGGCATTTATTATTGCTGAGAGTTCTCTTGCATCTTCCAGCCTGTTAAAAATCTTTATCAGATAAAAATTTCCAATGTATTCTGAATTTTCTTTAGCTGATAATCTTAAAGCAATTGTTGTAACAAGTTTTTTCATTTCACTTTCATTTAATTCTAATAAGGATTTGTATCCTTTTCCTGTTTTTTCAATTCCAGCTTCTTTTAAAAGTTCAAATGTTCCTCTTGGGTTTCCTGTAACTCCTGGAATAAAAGGCCTTGCACTGTATTCTAATGTTTTATCTAAAGGGCGTGTTGAAGGATAGATTAAAACCCCTCTTTTTATTGTGATATCTGCTTCCTTGATTATTCTGTCTCTTGTCTTGTTTATTTCTTTTTCCATTGTATCTCCTATCATTCCAAGAATGGCTAAATAAGAGAGATTTTTATTTTCTTCTGAAATTGAAGTTGATAAAAGATAGCAAATTTCAGCTGTGCAGAGATTTTCATAATTTTCTAACAAATGGGGATTAAGTATATGAATATTATCAGGAATATTTTTATCTGAAATCTCGTGATGGTCAATTATAAAAATATCATTTTTTAGTTCTGATAGATAATTCATACTTCCTGAGCCCAGGTCAAGAATCAGGAGTATTTTATCTTTTGGAAAAAGAGCTATTTCTTCTGAACCTAATTGTTTTAGTATCTTTAAAGAGAATTGTTTGTATAACCTTTCCAGAGTTTTGGATAAGATTGCAGCAGAACTAATGCCATCTGTGTCAAAATGGCTTATTATCTGGATTTTTTTATCCTGTGTTTTTTCTAAAAATATCTTTGAAAACTCTTTAATTTCTGCAATCATTTTCCCTCTTTTTATCTTAATTTTGTTAGTTGTATAATTTATTAATCATTAGCATATATAAATCATGCGATTGATTTTTTAGTAGTAAATATTTTAAAAAAATTTTGTTAATCTGAAATAATCATAAATGAATATTGGTAATATGAAAACTGATAAGATGTGTTGATGAGATGCTCTGAATAACAATCACTAATTAAAAAATAGCATTAAGATACAGATATTAATACTGGTAATGTATAAATCTTAGAGATGTTTGTGAGAAGCAAGAGTTATGGGGAAGATTTAAATTGCTCTAAAGTACAATTTCAAACTCCTAGAACCATATTAAAACTCGGCATTAATTAATAAAATAATCATAAATGATACTGATAAAAAATTACTGGTTTTCTAGCTGATAATCTTCCCTTTTCTTTAACTTGGCTTTTGTAATTATCAGTGAACGCTCTGCCTTTTTATCTCCTTTGTTCTTTTTGTAATGCTCTACAATATTGTCTAATTTTGCTTTAAGATTTTTTATTGTTGGTTCTTCAAATTCTAATTTTTCTTTAATAACTTGTTTTATTTTAAGCCCATAGAGATTTACTTTAGGTATTCCATACTGGTCCCTTAGAATAAGTCCTATTTTTTCAGCTGTCATGCCTTTATTTGCTAATTTTATGATTATTGCTTTTACTTCTTCTAGAGTATATTTTAACCATAATGGTTTTTCTGATTTCTTTGATGATTTTTTTGCTTTAGGCATATAAAACTTATTCAAAAGTGGTTTTTAAAGTTATTTGTTGATTAAAAACTGCTTGAATTTAATAGTTGTTTAGTGGTCAAGAAACATTTATAATCTTTATTTTCTTAGTATTTTTATGAGATTATTATTTGAAAAGGGTAAACAAAGGGAATTGTTAAAGAAAGAGAAAGAACTTAAAAATTTAAGTTGGTCTAAATTTTCTAAGCAATTGAACTTAAATGAAAGTAGGTTGAAAGCCTTTTATTATGACGGAGTTTTAATTGATGAAGATACTTTTAATAAACTGAATCTAAGAAAAGATTATGAGAAATTTATTATTAAACAATTAGAAGAGAATTGGGGGCAATCAAAAGGTGGAAAAATTTCTTCAGGAAACTTAAAAGAAATAAAAGTTCCTGAAAAAAATGAAGAACTTGCGGAATTATGGGGTATTCTTTTGGGAGACGGAAACATACAAAAGAGAAAAGGATATAAAATTGGAACTTATAATATTAAAGTAACTGGGCATTCTATCCTAGATAAAAATTATCTTCTCAAATTTGTTAAACCTCTAATAGAAAAATTATTTAATATAAAGGTTAGATTTTATCCATCTAGACATAGTAATGCTCTTAATATAGTCGCAGATAGCCGAAAGATTGTTAACTTTTTTGAAGAAAATGGATTCAATGCAGGGGATAAAATAAAAAATCAGGTTGGAATTCCTACATGGATAAAAGAAAATCCTAGATTTTTAGCTGTTTGTTTAAGGGGTTTATATGATACTGATGGTTGTTTTTATAGATTGACTAATCAAAATAGTTATCAAATTCATTTTAAAAATTATAATAAGAGTTTATTAAATGATGTTCATGTAGGCTTAATTAGTTTAGGTATCAAACCCTCTAAGATTATTTGTGGTAAAAGTATTGTAATAACTAGAAAATCTGAAATAGAAAAGTTTTATAAAACTATTGGATTTCACAATTCTAAGCATCTAAATAAAATCAATGCTTACCTTGAAGCCCTGTAGGACAGCGGTCAAGTCTCCGGCGCTTTGGACGCCGATACCCAGGTTCGAATCCTGGCAGGGCTAGTTTTTAAAAGACTAGCCTATATTTTAGATTATAATTTTATTTAAAAAGGTATTTTTTGTATTTTTTATGATGGATATGCGTTGGTATAAGCAATACGTGAAAGAATGTAGAAGAGCATATGAGAAAATATCCTCTATAGCAAGAATTCCTATTGAGGATTTAGTTGACAGATGTCTTGTTTTAGTTAGAGATGGAGAAAGTCCTTATTACGGAAGTATTGGGATTTTAGAAAATGAAATTCTTGACTCGGAAAATCATAGGGCTTTATATATGATAAGATTTGGAGAAAAAAAGAAAAAAGTAAAATTTGAGATTGGATTAGGGGATATTCATACCTTGGAAGAAGTTGATAAAAAACTTTTTTGCACTCCTAATGTATTTTTATTATTGGAAGAAAGAGATAAAATTGGAAGATTGTTTTTAGATTAATACTTCTCCTTATATCTTCCTCTGGATTCAATTACTTTGATTCTTTGGATAATTTCTTTTCCTGGGTTTGCTGTTTTTTCATAGGTGTTTAGGATAATTTTAAAGCATTCACTCCAGATTGTGAAATGCTTTGCTTCTAATGCCTGCTGAAGCAAATGCAAATCAACTGCCTTGTCTTCAATTTTTTGCGAGTGGAATGACAAGCCAAAGTCTATGAAAAATACCTTTCCATTTGAATTTGCAATCTCATTTTCATTCGATTGAATATTTTTGCTCAACAATCTCCTCTTGCTCGATTGTTTCGCCAATATATCATTGATATTACTAATATCTAAATTTTGAGAGTTTTGGCTTTTGTTGATTAATTGATTATCAGAATCATCAACATAAATCATATTTGATGTTGTCAAATCTCCATGAATTATTCCATGATTGTGCATTTTTGAAATGTTTTCTGCTATTATTTTTGAGATTTGTTTATAGTCTAGTTTTTCTAAATTGTCTGAAAGTTTTTTTCCTTTGATGAATTCCATGTGAATCATTCTACCTGATTCAGGTATGCTTCCTAATAATTTAGGAACTGGAATTATAGAAGAAAGTTTGTTGATTATTTTTGCCTCACTTCTTGTTCTTGATTTTCTTAGTTTTTCATCTATTTCTTTAATTCTATAGGATTTTTTAATTCTGTCTTTTACTATTTTATCTCTTATTTTATAGATAATTGCTTCTGCTCCTTGGGCTAGGATTTTTTGTGGCATGTTAACATATATTTTTAAAATTAATTGTATTTATAAACATAAGCTATAATAAACAAACATGAAAATAGATGAAAAAATCAGAGGGAGAATAGAAGATGGATTATTAAAGTTAATAGTAGAACATGAACCTAATTTTCATAGGCTTGGGCAAGAAACAAAATTAGTTGATTGTGAAGATGTTGGAGTAAGTTTTGAGCCTAGATTAAAATTGAGGTATGAGGTAAGTTTTAAAGGAAAAAAATATGGGATTTATGAACAAACCCTTGTTTTTACTCAGAATTTGCAAGAAGTTGTGGCAAGGGTTGAAGCAAATTGGGTAGAACATAGTTGATGTTAAATATTTTATGAGGTGTTTTTCTAAAACTTCATCTTTTTTCCGAATTTCTTTGCTATCTTCATCATCTGTTTTTGGTTGAGACCCTTGGAAGGGTCAATATCTGCTAAGTCACCTGAACCACTTGCAAATTCTTTCAGAAGTTTGTATTGCTTTAGCATTGTCCTTATATCTGATGTTGTTGTTCCGCTTCCTTTTGCAATTCTTCCTAATCTTGTTGTCTGCTTTTCAATTATTTCAGGATTTTCTATTTCTGCTTCTGTCATGCTGTCTATTGCATGCTGCCATTTTTTTAATTTGTCTTCCTGGGTTCCAAGCATTTCTTCTGGAATTTTTGCTTTTCCCAATCCTGGAATCATCTCAATTATTTTTGACATGCTTCCTACATTTCCCATTTGTTTTATCTGCTCCTGGAAATCCCTTAAATTAAATTCTCCGTTTTCCAGTCTTTCTTTTGTTTTTTTCTGGGATTTTTCATCTATTGCAGACTGAACTTTTTCTAATAATCCCTCTAAATCTCCTAAACCTAAAAGCCTTGAAATAAATGCTTCTGGATTAAATGTTTCAAAATCATTTGTTTTTTCACCTGTTCCAATGAAAAAAACAGGTGCTTTTGTTTCATTGCATGCTGTTAATGCACCACCTGCTTTTGCTGTTGAGTCCATTCTTGTTATTATGACTCCATTAATATTACATGCTTTTTGAAATTCAAAAGCTAAATTTTTTGCAGCCTGCCCAATATCTGCTGAAATTGCAAGGAGTTTATAATCTGGTTTAATTTCTTTTTCTAATAATTTTATTTCATCTATTAATTCTTTATCTAAAGAATGTCTGCCTGCTGTATCAATTATTACTAAGTCATATTTTTCCAACTCTTTTTTAAAATTTTTATAAGTTTTAATGGGATTTTTTTCATCTTTTTCCACAAAAACAGGAACTTTTATTTGTTTTCCTAATTGTTCTAATTGTTCTCTTGCTGCTGGACGATGAACATCCAAACCAAGCATTGCAACTTTAAATCCTCTCTTGGAATAATATGATGCTATCTTAGAAGCTGTTGTTGTTTTTCCCTGCCCATATGTTCCTAAAAGCATAATCTTATTGTTTTTCCCTTTTTCTAATTTTAATTCATGTTTTTCTTTGCCTAAGAGATTTAGAATTTCATCATGTAAAATCTTTGTTAAGTGCTCTTTTTTTTCTATTCCTTTGATTTTTTCATTTTCAGCTTCTTTTCTTATCTTGTCTCCTATTTCCTTTACTAGTTTAACATTCACATCAGCCTGAATCAATGCCCTTTGCAAGTCTTTTACAATTAAATCAATTGTTTTTTTATCAAGAAATATAGCTCCTGCTATTTTGTCAAATCCTTTTTTCAAAGCTGAACCTAAACTTTCAAACATTTTGTATGAATTTTAAAATTGTGTGTCTATAGTATAACACAATTTCTTTACTTTATATCTGGTAAGATGTAATAATAAGTATGAGAAGCAGTTTTATATGCTAATCATACAGCATTCTATTATTTATTATAGAGATTTAAGGTTTATAGGAGTTTTGGTAAGCTGGCAAGCTACAGATAGAGTTATTTAGTTACCTTTATTAAGTGGTAACTTAATAGAAAGATTTAAAAAGGAGCATGCTCAAGAACTCACGCTCTGGAATTTATTCCAGAGTTCTTGACACTTACTAAATCCAGAATAATCTTTTCTTATACGAAGTTTGAAAAGATTCAGTTTCTTAAGTCTAAAATAAATATATCTTTTTGTTAGTAATTGATAATTTCACAACCCCAAACTCTCAATATATTCTTCCTTATTAAATAGTTTTAAATCCTTGTAGTTTTGCCCTGTGCCTAGATAGAATATTGGCTTGTGTGTTATTGCTGAAACTGAGATGATTGTCCCGCCTTTTTCATCAACATCTGCCTTGCTTAGAATTGTGCCATCTATTTCAATTGCTTCATGAAATGTCTTTGCCTGCTCTGTTGCATCATTTCCTGCTATTGATTCTGCAACAAAGATTTTTAAGTCTGGATTTGTTATTCTGCATATTTTTTCCATTTCAGAGATGAGATTTGTTTTTGTATGCATTCTTCCTGCAGTGTCTATTAAGACAACATCAATGTGATGGGATTTTGCATATTTTATTGCATCAAATCCTACTGCAGAAGGGTCTGCACCATAATCATGCTTTATTAAAGGAATGTTTAATTTTTTTGCATGCTCTTGTATCTGTTCAATTGAAGCTGCACGAAAAGTATCTGCTGCTGCCAAAGCAACTGAAAATCCTTTTTGTTTTAATAGATATGCCATCTTAGCTAGATTTGTTGTTTTTCCTGAGCCATTGATTCCCAAGAACAGTATAACAAAGGGTTTTTCTTTTTTCATTTTTACCGCATCTATTGGGTCATCAGGGTCAATAAGAATCTCATTCAGGGTGTTTTTAAGCTCTTTTTTTATTTCATTCTCCAGATTATCTTTTTTTATTTCTTTTCCTATTAGTTTTTTGGATAATTTTGATTTAATATCTTCTACGACATCAAAAGCAACATTATTTTCAAGAA
>JBBSYU010000125.1:15937-16702 GCA_038045105.1 Nanobdellota archaeon
GCAATGTATCTAAATCTTCAAATAAAGAGTCAAAATCTTCCTGAGTTATTTTATAAACAAAAGTTTGTCTTACCTTTTCTAGAAAAGATTCTTTTGGGACAGCAAGTTCAGGTTCTTTGGAACCTGAAGATTCCAGATTTGCTTCTTTTCCTCCAAATAATTTTTTTAAAAAAGATTTTGGTTTGGTTTCCTGAATTGATTTTGCTGCTTTTTCCTCAATAGCTTCTATTTTTTCTATTGCTTCCTGAGTTGTTATCTCTCCTTCTTCTAACTCTTCTGCTATTTCCTGTGTTTCTTTTATTTCTTCCTGTGCCCTTTTAACTATTTCCTCTTCTTTTTTTACCTCTGGTTTTTTTTCAAGTTCCTCTTCAATAATTTCCTGGGGAACTCCTTCTTCTATTTCTGTTTCAATTTCAATGGCTGTTCCTTGCTCTTTTGTAGGAATTTCTGGAATTTGGATAATACGTTCAGATTTTTTTAAATCTGAAGATTCTTTAATAGCTTCTTTCTTCTTTCTTTCTTTCTTAGGCTTCTTTATTTTTTCTTTTTTTGTGAGGGCAGTTTCAGAAACTTTTGTTTCTGAAGATTCCAAATTTGCAGCTGGAGCTAGTTTTTCCTTGGCTTTTCCTACCCATTCTTTTAGCTTATCTTTTAAGAATCCAAACATGATTATATCAATGGAAGAGGATTTATAAGGATAATGTTTAAAAGTAATTGCTCAGATGATATGAGAATTCTTAAACGAAAATTAGATTAAAGCTGATG
>JBBSYU010000126.1:0-6070 GCA_038045105.1 Nanobdellota archaeon
TATTTTCTAAAATATCTATAGAATTAGAATTTTCTTAACTTAATGACATTGCACTAAAGTGTGTGGTTTGATTGGCACTTGTTTTTAGGATACCGAGCTAAAAAAGAAGCAAAGTACTCTACATCCTAAAGGATGTAGTTATCTTTTTTTGCTCAGTATATTAATAATTCAAAATCAAATTCATTTCACAACCCTAATCCCCTTCTTCCCATCAAAAACCCAAGGTGAATGCCCAAACTGCACAATCAAATCAACACCTAATTTCTCAACCTCTAAAGGTATATCACACCCACCAAAACACGAATCAAGCCAAATAAAACATTCAATTCCAGTTTTATTCTCAATTTCATCAGCAATAATAGTAGAATAAGGCTTCATTCCTTCTGGAAACTGCAAAAGCACTTTGCGAGCTTTTTCCGTTTTTATTGTCTTAATTATCCTCTCAATTTCCAGCTCATAAATTTCATTTATCTCTGAAAGTGTTTTCTTCTGCATATATATTCCATTAAAACAAGACTTTTATACCTTATTATTCTGTCATTCTAATGAGAAGACATGAAAAAACAAGAACTGAAAAACAAAGCAGAGAATTAGGAGAATTAGAAAAATCAGTAAGAGAAAAATTAGAAAAGACAGGGCTTGTAATGCATATAAGATTTCACTATGGAAATCTGGAAGAAAATAAACTATCCTCAACAAAAGAAATAGAACTAAATCCAGAAATAGAAGAAGAATTTGAAGAACCATCAGAGCAAGATTCAGAAAATTATGGGGATAAAAGTTATATTGAATTTAGAAAAAATATGTCTGTAAAAGAAGTTCATGGAAATTGCAGAAAATTAAAACAAAGCATATTTGAAGCAATGACAAGGTTTGTTCCAGGAGTTCTTGGAATGGATTATCAACAAAAATACCCGGGAGTTTTCAGAGCATCTCCAATTTTATATCAGGGATTAAAAATAGAAAACAAAAAAGAATACTATATTGATATGTTGGGGGAATTAGACAAACTTCTGGAAGCATATATAATTAAAAATTCTCCAAGAAAAAAAGGGTAATATGCTAAAAATGCAAACATTCATTTTCAAATATTATCTCAATTGCAATCTCTTTAGAAACTCAACCCAATCAAATTTTGAAAAACATTCTATTCCCATATTTCTTGCTCTCACTAAATTATCATCATTAATAGTCATTAAAATTAAATTTGGTTGTGTATGATATAGAATTAATTGTTCATAAAAAGTAAAGAAAGCATCTTGAACAGGTTTGATTTTATAAGAACTAGCGGGGAAATCTCCATCACAAACATACAAATCAAATCTCCTCTCTCTTACAGCATTTAATGCATCTTCCAAATTACTACAGACAACAGGATTTTCATATTTTGTGCCTCTGAAAGTATCAAGATATAATTCTACAAACTAAGGGGCATCTTCCAATACAAATGTTTCTGCCATATTGAAACTGCATATATTTTGTTTATAATAATTTATATCCTATAATATTAGTAATAGCTATCAAAATCCTTTTAAGTCATTCAAACATCTCCTTCATTATCTCATTTAAAATTTTCTCTTTTTCAGAAGAAGGAAACTTAACACCCCTGAAATGCTCTTTTTTCAATTCCTTTTCCAAGCTTTTCCTGGTCTCTTCAAAAATTCTTTTTTTATCATCACTATTCCAATTAAATAGCATCCTGAAATTAGAAATAATTTCACGATAATTATTTATTTCACTTTCCATATGATGAATAGACTCTGGTTTATTAGTGTATTTAGTAAGAATCCTATGTGCTATCATTCCCGCCATTAAATCAGCCAAATTTTTTATAGTTCTATTTTTCCCCATAATTCCCCCCCAATTTTATCCCTTGTATCCTGAATAAGATTTTTTAAATAATTTAAGGCAAATTTTCTTTCTTCTTTAGATTGCTTATTATTTTTTAGTTTATCAATTAAATTTTTTCCAAGTTCATGATATAAGGATTCTTTAAGTTTTCTATTATCTATTATTTTATTTAAAAGCAACCTTACTAAAATAGTATTCCTCAATGCTCCATAAATTTCTCTTCCTGTAGGTCGATATATCCACCTGCTCCAATCCAATTTCATTATCAGATCTATATTATAAACCTCTAGTTCTTCAGGTATTTTTATGTTGCCATAAATAACTTTATGGTCTTTTAACTGATAAATAAGGGTTGGACTGTTCTTGTAACTGGCAATTAAATTTTCTCTGCTGATTATTTCAATATCCGCAATAATATTATTATTTTTTAAAATATTCTTTAATTCTTCTATTTTTCTCCACTTCGCAATTTCCGGCTTAATTCTAATTTTTGTTACAATCATTATATCTATGTCATTATAATCATGGTAATTGTTTTGAACAACAGAACCATATAAAATAATTGAGTCAACTTCAGGCAGATTCTTTTTTATTGCTTTGATTATTCTATTTTCTATAGAATGTGCAATCTGTCTGTATTCCAGTTTATTAAGAAGATAGCTTGCATCTATTGAAGAAATCTCCTTTAGCTTAGGTCTTATTGCCTTGCTTAATCTGTTTGACTCTACCTGTGTCAATTTTTTATTTGATAATTTCTTTTCAATTATCTTCTTTTCCTTCCTGGTTAGTATCCTTACCATATAACATCTTTAAGTGTTAAGTCTTTATAAATCTTGCTGCTAAAATAAAACATCCTTTACTCATTCTCCCCACCTTTCATTTTACATTAAAATACTTATTCAAAGTAAAAAAACAAATCTTTTTAA
The DNA here is from genome assembly GCA_038045105.1 of Nanobdellota archaeon. Taxonomy (GTDB): domain Archaea; phylum Nanobdellota; class Nanobdellia; order Pacearchaeales; family GW2011-AR1; genus ARS1285. Next base: position 2,778 of record JBBSYU010000126.1, read on the forward strand.
CCCATTCTTTTCTAGTTATTATATGACAAATATTCGCCAGCCAATTGTAACAGTAGCAGGACACGTAGACCACGGCAAGACAAGCCTATTGGACAATATAAGAAAAACAGGTGTTGCAGACACAGAAGCAGGAGGAATAACCCAGAAAATATCATTTACAAAAGTTCCAATTGAAAACATAAAAAAAAGATGTCCAATAATTAATGAAAAAGCAATTAAGCTTGATTTCCCAGGATTCTTATTTATTGATACTCCAGGGCATGCTGCTTTTTCTCATCTGAGAAAAAGAGGAGGAAGTCTTGCAGACTTAGCTATTTTAGTCATGGATATTAACGAAGGAATAATGCCCCAAACATCGGAAGTCATTGAGTTATTAAAATTAAACAAAACACCTTTTATTATTGCTTTAAATAAAATAGACAATATTTCAGGTTGGAGAAAACAATCTGAAAATTTAAAAGATTCAATTGAATCTCAATCGCAAAACACAAATCTTGATTTTCAGGAAAAATTACTTACAATAATGGGAAGCCTACATCATCATGGTTTTAATGCAAAACCTTTCTATGAAATAACTGATTTTACTTCACAGCTTGCTTTAATTCCCTGCTCTGCAAAAACAGGAGAAGGAATAAGTGAATTAATAATGACTTTATGCGGATTATCCCAAAAATTTCTAAAACAAAATCTTAAACTTGGAGAAATTCCAAAAGGAGTTATATTAGAAATAAAAAAAGAAAAAACAATGCACTATGCAGAAGCAATTCTTTATGATGGCATTTTAACATCAAAAGATGAAATTGCAATTGCAAGTTTTGGAGAGCCAGTTATCTCAAAAATAAGAGTTCTAGAAGAAATTCAGCCAATTTCAAATAAATTCAAGCCAACAGAAAAAGCAACTGCCGCAAATGGAATAAGAATGCAGTTGATTAATTCAGAGGCAATTCTTCCAGGGATGCCCTTTACTATTTTTAAAAATAATCTGGAGGAGATTAAAAAAGAATTTAAAAAAGAAATAAATGAAAAAATTGAAACAGATGAACAAGGAATAATAATAAAAGCAGATTCCTTGGGAAGCCTGGAGGCTTTAATTGCTTTATTAAAACAGGAAAATATAAGCATAATAAGCGCTGGAATCGGAAGCATAAACAAAAAAGATATAGCAACTGCCCAGACAAATATAAAAAATGATCCTGAAAATGCAATAATCATTGGATTTAATGTTGATGAAGATGAAGAAGTCAGGGGAATGGATAAAGGAAAAATAAAAATCCTGAAGCATGAAGTCATTTACAAGCTAATTGAAGAATTAATAAAATTTCAGGATGAAAAAAGAAATGAAATAAAAAGAGAGAGAATAATGCAACTAGCAACAATCTGCAAACTAAAAATTCTTAATAATTTTGTTTTCAGAAACAGCAATCCAGCTATTTTTGGAGTAAAAATAGAAACAGGAAAAATAAAACCTCATCTTCCATTAATGAATGAAGATGGAGAGCAGATTGCAAATATCAAAGGAATTCAGGAAAATCAAAACCAATTAAAGGAAGCAATACAGGGAATGGAAATTGCAATTTCCCTTCCAGGTGTGAACTTTGAGCGTCAGCTCAAAGAAGTTAGTTATCTATACAGCGATATGTCTGACAAGCAATTCAAAACATTCAAACATAACAACGATTTGCTTACAGCAGATGAAATGCAGGTTCTCCAGGCAATTTCCCAGATAAAGAGAAAAAATAATGCGAATTGGGGGATTTAATAAATAAACTGAAATCAATCATCGTCCCCATAAGAATAATGCACAACACCTCTAACTACACTTATAAAAAGTTCTTGACCAGGAGCTAGTCTGTAATATTTAGTTAAATATGCTGATATCAAAGATCTTTTTGTTTCTAATACCCCTGTTCTTACCATTTCATCTAATGCTAACTGAACATCTCTTTCTGTGACTCTAGAATTAAATCCGTACTTTGCTCTTTCAGTTATCGCAGATGCAGAAAAATAAAAACTTTTTTTCCTTGATGAACGAACAGATATGTTAGCATTAGCAAATGAAATTGCACTTCTAATTACAGGAGGCAACATTCTAGTTATATTTCCCTGAATCTCACCCAATTCTCTCTCAAGTGATTCTTTTCTAGAAAGAAGTTCATTTAATTTAACAGGATCATATCCCGGATCTTCTTTTGCTAACTGAACTAAGCCTGAATCTTGTTCATCCATATTAAAAAAAGATTAAAACAGGTTATAAATATTTGTATAATCAAAAACATTTTAACTTAAAATAAACAATTTAAAAATTTATGTCTTGCAAAATTCCAATAACCAAAGCTTCTTCGCAATCTTTTTAAACCTTCAAATTTTTAAATTTGAACGAGTTAAAAGACTAGAGAAAGTCTTTTAAACCCTCTTTCAGTAAAAATAAAATGCCAAATTACAATTCTAGTGGAGTAAGTGAAAAAGAATTAAGAACAAGATTAGTTCAGGCTATAAGAGAACTTTCAATAGTTGGCAGAAATACAGCAGTCTATGATGATTCAACAGACTTAATAGATGAAGCATTTGAATTAAATCAAAAAGGACAGACTATTTCTCCTGCAAAAAAAGATATATTGGTTGGAAATTTAAGAGAATATCTAGGAAAAAAAGTTGAAACAAGAGATGCTTATATTGGAGCAAGGACATTATATGAATTATACAGAGATTTATTTCCAAGAGGACATTTCTTTGATAATTCTGATCTTAGTGATTGGATAGAAAACCCAGAATTAAAACAAGCAGTAAATCTTAATATAATGATGAGTGTATTATCAGATAAAGTATCAAAGGAATTAGAAAGTATAACAAACCAGAGAACACCTTAAGTTAAGTTATTTTCAAAAATATATCTTATTTTATAATATTCTTTAAATAGCTAATTTATATATTTTAAAAATGCAAGAAAAATTAAAAGATAAAATATTTATTGGAATTGCATTTACTTATTGTGCTGTAGGAGTGGGTATGTGGATGTTTCAAGGCACAAGAAAAATTGAGGATGTTTATACAACAAGTTATTTAGGGAAACCTGCAGTAGTTCAGCATGAAGATAGAAGATTTGAGATTGATAAATACCATATTTTGTTAAATGGAAGAGATAGTGTAACAGGAGAAATAACAGATGATAATGGAAAAAGAATTTCAGTTTATAATAATTGGTTTACAAGCGGATATCAGGTAAAAGATTCTGAAAAAGAGCTGTGTTGCATGAATCCTAAAAAATAACACAGCTATCGCTAACTACTCAATTA
>JBBSYU010000127.1:0-10411 GCA_038045105.1 Nanobdellota archaeon
CACCAAAAGAATATCCACTTACTAAAGTAAGTGGTTTAATTTCGGACATTAAAATAAATATCAATAATGTAACAAACTGATAAGTTATGCAGATGAGGAGCAAGAGATGAGGTAGTAAAGATATAAGAACAGAAGCTCCTAAAAACCAACTCATAAATATATCATAAGTGATATATAATTCCAATAAAAAGGAAGAGGTGAAAATGACTAAACAAGTAAAATACAAAAGCATGAAAGAAAAAAAACTATCAGTAATAGTGCCTGTATACAAGGCTGAAAAGTTCATTGCAAAGAACCTGGAAGAAATAAAAAAATCCATTTCTAAATATTTTCCTAATTATGAAATAATTGCTGTTATTGATGGAAACATTGACAACAGCATGAGTGAGGCAAAAAAAGTAGAAGGAATAAAAGTAGTTGGATATGAAGAAAACAAAGGAAAAGGATATGCATTAAAATATGGTTTTGAGCAGTCATCAGGAGATTATATTACTTTTATTGACTGCGACATGGATATTCATCCTGATCAGTTAAGAAACTTTTTTCCATATCTTTCAACAGCAGACTTGGTAATAGGAAGCAAAAGACATCCTTTTTCAAAACTTCACTATCCTTTATTAAGAAGATTCCTGAGCGAGGGATTTAAAATTTATTCAGGAATGATTCTCGGAGTTAAATTAAGAGATACTCAATCAGGATTAAAACTAATTAAAAGAGAGGTTCTTGAAATAATCATGCCACTTGTATTAGTCAAGAGATATGGCTTTGATTTAGAGTTGTGCTTTCTGGCACAAAAACACGGCTTCAGAGCAGTTGAAGCTCCGCTTCATCTAACATATAATCAATTCACATCCAAGGACAAGCAATCAACAATCAAGTTCAAGGACATCATGGGTATGTTTCTTGATGTTCTCGCAATAAGATACAGATACACATTTCTTCATTATTACCAAAGAGCCTTCCACAAGAACATGGGCTGGATGAATGGTGATAATTATGATGACATTGAGCTGGTGAAGAATGGAAAATAAAGGTAAAAATACTAAAAATAATTTAATTATTTTCTATAAAATTAATTTCTTCTCTTTTTCTCTTTTTCTTTTTTTTACTTTTCTCATTCAAAGATAAATAATTCTCCTCAGAAACAACAGGCCTGCCTATTTTTTCTTCTGCTTCTTTTCTTGCATTGCCTGCAACCTCTCCCCCTTGCCTTGCTGCAACAGAACATTCATCAAATCCTTTTGTATTTTTATTAATTGTAATTTCAGTTGTAACTTTTTCTCCCAGCATGCCAAATATTAATTCAAGCTCATCCATATGATCTCTTAAATTTTCTTTATCAAGATTTTTGACTTTTTTATACTCTTCGATTGTTTTTCCAAAAGTTGCCTTGCTTATTTCATTTGTTAAAATTGCATACTTTATTTCCTCATTAATATCTCTATTTTTCCATTCATCAGTTAGATTTTGTCTTATTGCTATGCCTCTTAATCTTTTATCTATCCAGTCCTTAGAATATCCTTTTTGTTCATATAGGCTTTTCATTCTTTCTTGAGCAAGTTCAGGATTTTCTATTTCCAAAACTCTTTCATATCCAATTTTAGCTAACCATCTCTTGAATGGCTCTGCTTTTTTTGAAGGAATTGACTGGATTATCCTAAAAATTGTTTCTGTATCTGCACAATCAGTCCCATATTCTTTTCCATCACCAGACTTTAATTTCAGTTGTACGATTTTATCGTACGACTCAAAACCTTCTTCTTTTAATTTTATCTTTAAATCAGACCAATATCTCTTAGGAATAGTGCTATCAGTTAGCACACCAATAATATCAATAATAGAAAAAAACCATTTATTATCAACAAGCTTTCTTCGAATTGCTTTTCCATTAAAAATTGCTATATGTGTCTCAATTTCTTTTTTATTTTCTTCTGCCATAAAAACATCCTAGCTACTAAAAGTTATAAACTTTTGGTAAAGCAATTCTCACTCCACTTATCATATTTATATCATATTAACCATTTCAAAGTAATAACATAACACAAGGTTTAAAAATCCCTTTCCTTATGTTTATTGGTTATCTTTTAATAATGCTCACCCATATTTATTAATAAACAGAGCACAGGAAGAATAATGATAGTATGGTATGATAATATCAGTAATATTAATGCTGAGAAGTAAGATAAGAATATAGGGGAGTAGTAGAGCAGAAGAAGAATAGTAGATGGTAGTAAGAGAGCAGTAAAAAAGCAAAAACTCAACCCCGATTGCCTGCCTACAACCACATATCTTATATTACATTACCAAAATCACCAAGTCCTTCGGACTTGTACCTAGGCTTAAAAGCAGAGGTTTGCTTTTTGCTCTGTATAAGATATAAATAAAATGAAAAATATGAAAATTCCTTTAAACTCGATATTTATAAAAATGATAAATAACTCAAAAAAAGAAAAGGCTTTTGATGTAGCCTTAATGATAAAGCAATTCTTTCACCCGAATGATAATATTTATAACAACAATAAGTATATAAATTTCTCTATTTATAATAATCTTTGTGCAGAGTATGCTGCTGTAGTCTTAACCTATCTTATCAAATCTAAATTAAAATCTAAATTAATAATCAGAGGTTTTTGAAGATGAAAATTCTAATGCTTGCCTGGAGAGATATGAAACATCCAAAGAAAGGCGGAGCAGAAATAGTTACTGATATCTATCTAAGCAAACTGGCAAAATTAAACCATGATGTAACCTTATTCACAGCAAGCTATTCAAATGCAGAAAAAGAAGAAACTTATAACAATTACAAAATAATAAGAAAAGGAAATAGCATAACAGTTTCAATGCATGGTTTGAGGTATGCTAAAAAAAATGAAAAAAACTTTGATATAATAATAGACCAGATAAACACAATACCTTTTTTCACCCCATTATTCATAAAAAAACAAAAAAGAATTGCTTTTTTTCATCAGTTATGCAAAAACATCTGGTTTTATGAAAAATCATTTCCAGTTTCATTAATAGGTTATGCTTTAGAATCATTATATCTAAAATTATATGCAAATACAAAAGCATTCACAATATCCAAATCATCAAAACAGGACCTAATCAAGTACGCCTGGATAAATCCTAGCAATATACTTGTTCTTGAAAATCAGATTGATTTTCAGCCAATCAGCAAACCAAAAGAAAAAGCAAATTATTTAGTCTTTGTAGGAAGATTAACAACAAGCAAAAGAGTCCATGATTGCATTAAAGCCCTTGCTTTAATGCAGAATATCAGTAATGTTAATAATAAAGATAAATTAGTAAGTAGTAAGAACAAAAGCCAAAACAATCAACAGATGCCAAAACTATCAGATATTAATATTACTGATAAAAATCAATCAGTGTTTGATATATCTAAAACAAAATTAGTAATCATAGGAAATGGTAATGAAAAATATAAAGACTATCTAAAAAAATTAACAAGCAAATTAAACCTATCTAACAGAGTATTATTCACAGGAAGTATAGACAGCAAAAAAAGAAACAAAATAATGCAGCATGCATTAGCAATCCTTGTTACAAGTGTTAGAGAAGGCTGGGGATTAATAGTAACAGAAGCAAATGCCAATGGCACAATAGCCATAACCTACAACACACAAGGTTTAGTTGATGCCAACACAAACCAAACAGGGATTATAACAAAGAATAACACTCCGAAAGAACTTGCAAAAGAAATAAACTTCATAATAAATAACCCAAAATTAAGAAAACAAAAAGAAGTCAAAGCATTGGAGTTTGCAAGAGAGCATAGTGATTGGGATAAACAAGCAAGGAGGCTGGAAGAATGGATAAAAAACATTTAGTTAGTGTTATTATCACAACAAAAAATTCAGAAAGAACTTTAGACAGATGTCTAAAAAGCTTAAAAGATCAAACCTACAAAAACATAGAAATAATTGTAGTAGATAACAATTCAACAGATAAAACAAAACAAATAGCAAAGAAATACACAAAGCTTGTTTTCAATAAAGGACCAGAAAGGTCAGCTCAAAGAAACTTTGCTATACTAAAATCAAAGGGTAAATATGTGTATATCATTGATTCTGATTTTGTTCTTCAATCAAAAGTTATTGAAGAATGTGTTTCTAAAATAAGAAAAGGATTTGATGCAATTGTTGTTCATAATACACCCGATATCTCTATAAGCTGGATTGCAAAAGTAAGAAAGTTTGAAACTGATATGTATAAATATAATCTGGATCATTCTGCAGCTAGATTTTTTAAAAAGAAAGTATTCTTAGATATCAAAGGTTATAATGAAAAAGTTACTGCTGGAGAAGATTATGATATTCAAAACAGGTTAAATAGGGAAGGATATAAAACAGGATTTATTGATTCTGAAGCGATTCATCTAGGAGAACCAAAATATTTTTTTTCACATATGAAAAAATATTATGATTATGGTAAAGATTTTATTAACTACAAAAATGAAAATAAAGAAGAATCAAAAACTCAGTTAAGTTTTGTGAGGTCTGTTTATATTAAAAATTGGAAGAAATTTTTAACGCATCCAATTTTAGCAATAGAATTCATTTTTTATCATATTTGTAAATTTTCATTTGGTGGAGTGGGTTACTTAGTAGGGAGGATAAAAGGATGAAAGTTTTTCATGTAGAATTTGCTAAAACCGGATATGGTTTGAGTGGAGGAGAAAAATGTATGGTAGAAATAATTAAATATCTCAAAAAGAAAAATATTAAAAATATTCTTTTAACAACAGATAACGGAAAAGAAACCTATATAGAGTTAGGACTCAGAGAAGATCAATTTCTTGAATATATTATTATAGAATCTAGTAAAACTGAAAAATATGGACCATTCATATCTTATTTATTAAGACCCCTTTATTTTTCTTCGATCAAAAAAGAAATAATCTCTAAAATAGACTATAAAAATGATATTTTAATGTGTCATTCAGATTTCTTCCCAAATACAATTCCAACAAAAATTCTTTCAAAATATTTCAAAAAAAAGCCATATTATTGGTTTCATATGTTAGCCCCAGATATATTTAAAGGTTTTGAAGGACATTTTTTGAAGAAATTTTCTATACCTTCTTTAGCAGGAATTCACTACAAACTGAATCAGATTTTATTTAAAATTCTAACAAAAAAAGCCAACATAATAACCGTAAATCCTTATTATAAAAAGTTATTTCCAACAAATAAAACTTATATTCTGAATAAATTTGGGGGAGAACAAATATATATTATAAAAAAATATGCAGGTGTAGATATAGAAAAGAAGGGTATTAAAAAAGATAAAAAGTATGATTTATCATTTATAGGGAGATTTCACAAACAAAAAGGATTATTTGAAATTCCAAAAATACTAAAAATTATCAAGAAAGAAAAACCTAATATAAAATTAGTTTTGATTGGTGGTGGAAATTCCAAGATTGAAAAAAGATTTTTCAAAATTGCTGAAAAAGAAGGTGTTAAAGATAATATAGATTATGTGGGTTTTATTTCTTCTGATAAAAAATTTGATTATATAAGAAAATCAAAAGTATTTATCTTTCCAAGTTACTATGAAAGTTTTGGACAAGTTGCCCTTGAAGCTATGGCAAATGGTCTTCCAGTGATTGCCTATGACTTGCCTATTTATTGTGTTTTTGAAAAAGGAATGATTAAAGTGCCGATATTAGATAATAAAACATTTGCAAAAGAAATAATGAAATTATTAAACGATAAAAATTATTATAACAAAATTAGCAAAGATGCCTTAAATTATGCATCAACATTTTCATGGGACAAAACAGGGGAGGAGATTTATAACCTAATAAAAGGAAAATGAAAAAGGAAAATAAAGGAAATCTTTTAGCTTTTTTATCTTTTATTGTAGTATATACTTTGATTTTACTTCCAATAAGAAAAGGGATAGGGAACTATTGGGATTGGCAATTCCCATATTTTCAAGAGAACATAAAAAACTATTTTCTTTACAAATATACCGCATGGACAAGTTTAAATTTAGGATCTCCACTAAGCTATAACTCTGATTATATATTTAGAGGATTAATTTCAATAATAAATATTAAACCGGAAATATTATTATTAACTATAATTTTATTTATTGTTTCAATAGGTTCTTTAGGGGCATTTATTATCTGTAGAAAAAATAATTCAAAAACAATTATTTCTTTTATATTAGCATTAATAGCATTTGTAAACCCCACAATATTCTACAAATTACTAGCAGGACATATAGATTATCTGGTTTCATATACAATATTTATTTATTTTCTTTTATTTATTATATACAAATATGATAATTCACTGAAATCTTCAATTATAGCAGGATTAATTTTTGCGTTTATTGGAGTACAAATACAATTTTTTATATTTGCTTTTATATTCTTATTAATTTTTATGTTAATCAATTATAAAACTTTTAAAAAGAAAAATCTATTTATTATTCTGCTTATAGTACTCTTAATAAATTCATTTTGGTTAACAAATTTTTTATTAGGAGTAAATAATATATCAGAAATAAGCAATAATGCTAATATAATATCATTTAAAGACTCGTCTCAATCAGAACTGATAAATATATTTACACTTCAATTTTCAAAGGCAACCCAAATATATCGGATTTATAATGAAGATTTATATCCAATATTTTTTATATCTTTTCTGTCAGTATCACTAATAATAGGTTTATTAAATATAAAAAATAAAAATAATCTTTCATTATTTATATTCTTATCAATAGTTATTTTTTTAGGAACAGGTACATTTAATAAATTTAATATTTGGCCCTTATCAATATTTCATCCGATATTTAGAGAATCTGGGCATTTTGCTCCAATGATATTAATCTCTCTAACTTTAATGCTATCGTTTGTTAATTTTAAAAAAAAGATTTTCAATTCAGTTTTTGTATTTATAATAATACTATTTTTAATCTTAAATAGTTATATTTATATAAATAATTATCCAACAATAGACTTTACAAAATCAAGAGGCTCATTCAATAACTTTAATGCACTTGGTAACCTAGATAACACTTTATATAGAATTCTAACTTATCCTTTTTTTACCGAGTATTCTTTTCTAGATCAAGGGAAAAAAGAGATGGACGGATTTATATTAAGTAATAGTGGATATGATAGTTACATAACTTATTCTGGAAAAGATTCTATCAATAATTATGTATCCTTATACAATTTTAATCAGTCAATCCAATACTTTTTTATAAAATCAGGATATTCAACAGAAAATTTAATAAAATATAATATAAAATATATATATGATTTCTCAGATATATATGAGTCTAATTATGAGAAATATGTTCCAGCAGAAACCTACGAGAATAATTTATCGTTAATTAAAAATGATCCAAATTTTATGAACAAAATAATCCAGAATAATAAAGACAAGGTTACATTAATAGTTCCACATATAATAAAATTAAATAATTTCCTGCCCAGAGCATTCTCAAATTCAACATCTTTCCGCAATCTCAACCCAACAAAATACAATCTTTATGTTAAAGATTTAAAGGAGACTCAAAATCTTTCATTCTTGGAGTCTTATCATAAAGATTGGAAATTATATTTAGTAAAAAATCCATCCTCCTCTTGGTGCAACCCTCTAGAATTTTACAATAACACACAAACAACAGAATGTGAACATACTCAAAAATTCTTTGAAGGAGAAGAACTCTCATATCTTTACAAAAAACCTATTTTTGATGATACTCATCAAATGATTCTTGATTATGCCAACGGCTGGACAATTAATCCCCAATACATAAAAGACAATTATTCAAAAGATTATTACACAACAAATCCTGACGGCTCAATTGATATTGAATTTGTTATGTACTTCCTCCCCCAATCCTACTTCTACATCGGCTTAATCATTTCAGGAACAACCTTAATTCTATGCATAGGTTACCTTATTTATGACTGGAGAAAGTCCAAAAAGCAAAAATCAGAAGCAAAGAGTAACACTCTCTAAAGATATTCTAATTCCCAACTTAATCTCCTCCACCCAATTTATTATTTACTGCAGATTACCAATAAAAATGATAAATTTAAGTTAGCAAAGCTTCTTAAATTTTAAGATAGATAATAACAAATCACAGAAAAGCTTAAATAACAGGCAAGGTTTATATTAAAATGCAAGATATAATCTCTAATTTTGAATCATTGAATGAAGAAGATATTTCAAGATATGCAGGAGAATGGATCGCAGTTGTAGACTCTAAAGTTATTGCTCATGGTAATTCTTTCAATGAAGTGTATTCCTATGCTAAAAATAATTTTCCAAAAAAGAGGCCTCTAATTGGAAAGCTTCCAGATTCAATTCCAACTACATTAAATATAGAATAATAGTAATATCATGAGTTTTCATTTTAAATATAAACCTGCTATTCTTAAAAGTGGTTCTAAGATTTATAGGCCTATGATTCCATTAAGAATCAAGGCAAAAGAGTCATTTGATGCTCTAGCAATTTTAGATTCTGGTTCTGACATAACTATAATACCTAAAGAAATAGCAGAAGTTATCAGAGTAGACTACAAAAATGACAATTCTATATCCGGAATAAGTGGTTTTCCTATAAGAGCAAAAGAGGGCAAAGTGAATATAGAATTTGGAAAAGGTAGAGAAATATACATTTTTGAAATTCCAGTACTTGTTCCAGAAAAAGAAAATTTAGCAGTTATTATTGGAAGACTTGGTTTCTTTGAGCAATTTAAAATAACTTTTGATGAATCAAAAAAGAGAATAGAGTTCAAAAAATCTATTCAATCTTATTAAATAGGTTTTTCAGACGGCTCAATTGATATTGAATTTGTTATGTACTTCCTCCCCCAATCCTACTTCTACATCGGCTTAATCATTTCTGGAACAACATTCTTGGCATGCATAGGATATCTTATTTGGGACTGGAGAAAGTCCAAAAAGCAAAAATCAATCTTTAAAAACCAGTAAATAGAAAGATTTATATATCTCAAAATAGGGATAATATTATCCCATAAATGAAATAATTGATATTAAAGGCTATGTTAACAAAAAACCAAATAGAAATATTAAACTTATTTAGAAAAAATATTTTCTTAAAATCAACTATATTGGAAATAAAGAAAAAACTAAATAAAAAATCTTATCAAAGAGTGCACGAAGCGATAAAAGAGTTTGAAAATAAGAATATCATCAACTCTAAAAAGATAGGCAACTCAAATCAAATATCCCTGGAACTTTCTCGTAACTCAATTATAGAACTTTCCTATCTTGATGAACAAGAGTCCTTCTCAAAAAAAATACCAAATATTGAGGAAATTCTGGAATTTAAAGAATTTCTAGATGATATTGTTATCGTAACTGGAAGTTATTCAAGAGGAAATCAAACCTCCAAATCAGATATTGATGTGGTTATTATAACAAAAGAGGATGCTTTCAAAAAACAAAAACTAATTGAAAACTTAACAATGTTATTTATTCCAAAAATTCATCCAATTGTCATAAGTTATAAAGATTTTGTAGATATGTTACTTGACATAAAAGAAAATTATGGTAAAGAAATATTTAAGAATAGGCTGTTGTTTAGAAATTCAAAAAGGTACTATGAATTAATAAAAGAGGCAATAAATAATGGTTTCAGAAGTTAAATTATTCTTAGATAGGGCAGAAGATGAGATTTTGTTATCTCAAAAAGATTTGGAACTCTCAACAAACAATGAAACAAAGGGAATTTTAGGAATACCCAAGGAGAAAACTTTTTTCTATTCAGTAATAAGTCATGCTTATTATTCTATTTTTTATGCTGCCAAAGCTTATTTATTTCAAAAAGGCATTAGAACAGAATCACCTGAAATTCATAAAAAAACTTATCTGGAATTTAAAAAATGTGTGGATAAAAAATTCTTAGATTATGAACTTCTTAGAATTTATGAGAATGAAATATCCAAAGCAGAATCATTACTAAACATATTTTTTCTTGAAAAAGAAAAAAGAGGCAGATTTGTTTATAATGTAAAATCAGAAGCGAATCTTCCATTTGCAAAAGAATCAATAGAAAATGCCAAAAAGTTTGTTTCAGTAATAAAAGCAATACTGGAATTATAATATCCTGCAAAAATTGATATTGAGCTTGTCCTTTTAAAGAGTAGAAAACAAAAACCAGAAACAAAAAAAACACTTCTAATTGAAAAATAAGAAACAAATCTCTAACTTTATCAGCTTAATCTCTGCTCACTCCTAACTTATTATTTATTACTAATAAAAATGATAAATTTAAGTTAGCAACTCTTCTTAAATTTCGGGAAGGATAATCTTAATCTAGGGTTGGAGAAGATCTAAAAAAGCTTTGCGTACTAATTCTTCTTCTCTCTAGAATTATAGAATTTAAAAACATC